>CAZCKC010000057.1:0-20682 GCA_964499235.1 uncultured Planctomycetales bacterium
CGGGGGCGAGCCGCTGCTCCGGACCGGCGGCCGCCAGGCGGCGGACCTGCGCGCTCCAGGTCCGCTCGCGCCGCCACAACGTCTGCTCGATCGCGGCGTGGAGGGCCTGCAGGCGGCGCTCGAGCCGCAGGCCGAGCTGGCCGAAACGCCGCCCGGCGGCGAGGCGCGCGAGCCGCAGTTCGGTCGCCTGCACGCGGTGACGGGTGCGGTTGTGCCGCTCGGCCTGGAGGTGGCGGAGAGTCAGCAGGCGCTCGTCGACGCGCTGGGTGAGCTCGCGTAGGCGGCGCTCGGGACGGGCGAGCGCTTCGCTGTGAACCAGCAGGTCGAGAGCGTGCTTGCTTTGCGTCAGGTCCTGCGCGAGGGCGTTCGTCGCGCGTTGGAGCCGGTCACGAAGCCGGGCGATCAAGTCCGGCGTGCTCGGCGCGACGAGCTCGGCCGCTGCCGTCGGTGTCGCCGCGCGCACGTCGGCGACGAGATCGGCGATCGTGATGTCGACCTCGTGGCCGACGGCGCTGATGACGGGCAGCCCGCTCGCGGCGATCGCCCGCGCGACGACCTCCTCGTTGAACGCCCAGAGGTCTTCGAGCGAGCCGCCGCCGCGGCCGACGATTAACGCGTCGACCCCACCTAGCGAGTCGGCGTGCGTGTTGATCGCGGCGATGGCGGCCGCGATCGCGGGGGCGGCCGCGTCGCCCTGAACCGGCACCGGCATGACGAAGAGCTCGACGTACGGCGCGCGGCGGCGCAGCGTCTGCACGATGTCGCGGATCGCGGCCCCGCTGAGGCTGGTCACGATCGCGACGCGCTGCGGGTAGGGCGGTAGCGGCTGCTTGCGCTCCGCGTCGAACAGGCCCGCGTCCGCGAGGCGTTTTTGCAGCTGGCGAAAAGCGAGCTCGAGCGCGCCTTGGCCGCGGGGCTCGAGCTTCCGCACCATGAGCTGGTAGGTGCCGCGCGGGTTGTACACCTCGATCGTGCCGGTGGCGATCACCTCGAGGCCGGGCTCGGGCGTGAACTTGAGCCGCTGCGCCGCCGAACGCCACATGACAGCCCGGAGCTCGCTGACGTCGTCTTTCAGCGTGAAATAGAGGTGGCCGCTGGCAGGGCGGGACAGATCGCCGATCTCACCGAGGACCAGGAGCGTCGACGGCAGGTGGCGGGCGATGGCGCCCTGGATGAGCTCGTTGACCTGGTGGGGGGCGAGCGGCGCGGCAGCGTCGGGCGAGCGCTCGGCCCGCGGGACCTTCACGCGGCTGGGATCGAATGGCTTGCGACGGGCCATGCGAGGGGCTCGAGCAGTTGCGCGGCGGCGCGTTCGTCAGTCCCCGAGGCTAAAGCCTGGGGCGATCGGTCTTGTCAGTCCCTGAGGCTGGAGCTCGGGGCACGCCAGGACGGGTAGCGGGCTTACCGGAGGATCGCCGGCTTGCTCTGGTTGCCAAGACGATCGACCGCCGACACGGCGATCAGGTTCGCGCGACCGCTGGCCTGCTGGGCCGGAATCATGACCAGCGCCGTGTCGCCGGGCACGATTCGCGTCTCCCACGTTTTGCCGTAACGCGTCTGAACCACCAGTTGCGCCGCAGGCTCACCGTCCAGGGGGTCGATTTCGAGCGCCAGATCGCGGGCGGCTTCGGGACCGTAGTTGACCTGCGGCGTCGGCGGCGGCGTGCTGTCGAGCCAGGTCGAGGCCGGCACCAGCGCCGGCTCGGCGTAGGTGTCCGCCAAGGCGTCAGCAATCCGGCCGCGGTTCTGCAGGATCGGCTTGATGCTGAAGTGCACCGTGCCGTCGGCGCCGGCCTGGGCCCGGGTGATCTCGATCTGGTTGACGATCTCTTCGGCGGTCCAGTTCTGCCGGCCGCCGATGCGGCTGGTGAACTGCCCCGGCCAGATATGGCGGCCGTGGGGATTCTGGTTCGTCCACCATTCGAGCAGAACCGGGTAGCTTTGCGCCGGTGGCTCGATCGCCCAGTAGAGCTGCGGCGTGAAGTAGTCGAGCCACCCCTCGACGAGCCAGCGCTTGGAATCGGCGTAGAGCTCGGCGTAGGGGTCGAAGCCCTGGATCTGCGGTGGGTGGCCAGGCCGCCAGATGCCGAACGGGCTGATCCCGACCAGCACCTCGGGGCGGGCGGTCTTGATGCGAATGTAGAGCTGTTCGACGAAGCGGTTGATGTTGTCGCGGCGCCAATCGTCACGGGCGAGCGTGCCGCCGGCCTCGACGTAGGCCGCGTACGATGCGTCGTCCGGGAAGTCGAGCGTGCCGTCATCGCCGTCGGAGACCTTGTAGGGATAGAAGTAATCATCGAGGTGCACGCCGTCGAGGTCGTAGCGCTCGATGGCGGCCACCATCAGATCGATCACGTAATCGTGAACCTCGGGGATGCCGGGATCGAGCCACAGGTAGTCGCCGTATTCGCGGACCCACTCGGGATGGCGTTTGACGATGTGGCTGGCGGCCCGCGACGGGTTGGCGGGGTGCTCGACGCGGAACGGGTTGAACCACCCGTGCACCTGGATGCAGCGGGCGTGCGCCGCGTCGATCGTGAACTGCAGCGGGTCGTAGTACGGGGCGGGTGGCGTGCCCTGCATACCGGTCAGGTAGCCGGACCACGGCTCCTCTTCATCGGGATAGAACGCATCGCCCGCCGGCCGCACCTGGAAGATCACCGCGTTCATGTTCAGCCCCGCAACCGTGTCGAGCAGGTCGACCATCTCAGTCTGCTGTTGGGCCGTCGGCAGCCCGGCCGCGCTCGGCCAGTCGATGTTCGCGACGGTCGCAATCCAGGCGGCCCGAAACTCGCGCGGCACCATCGGCACCTCGCGTCGTGGATCCGCACACCCTGCCACCAGTAGCCCGCAGCCTGCTGCCATCACGATCGCCCGCATCATCTTCCCTTCTTGCTGGTTCTTGTTCGCCAGCGACCGGGAGGCCGCCCCCGCGAACGTTAGCAGCCCGCCACACGGTTGCCAACGCGCGACACCCAGCGCAGAGAAAACGCCCCGCGGCAAAGGACCGACGGGGCGTTCGTGATTCGAGCGTCGCGGCGGCAATCGCCGCGTCGGAACGCGACTTAGCGCTTCGAGAACTGGAAGCGACGGCGGGCCTTGCGGCGGCCGTACTTCTTGCGTTCCACGCGACGGGCGTCGCGGGTCAGGTAGCCGGCCTCGCGGAGCCGGGGCTCGCTCCGGGAATCGGCCTCGTTGAGTGCGCGGGCGACGCCGAGGAGCACGGCGTCCGCCTGGCCGGTGTGACCGCCGCCCTTGACGTTGACGAAGACGCTATAGCGGCCAAGGGCTTTGACAGCCCTGAGCGGCGCCGTGACCTTGCTGCGGTCGGCCTCTTCGGTGAAGTACTCTTCAAGCTTCCGCTTGTTGATCAGGATCTGGCCATCACCCGGGATCAGCCGCACGCGGGCGACGGCGGACTTGCGCCGACCGAGGCCCCAGAAGAGCCCGCTGGCGGGGACGCTGTGCAGGTGGTCCGTCGCCGGCGCCCCTTGCATCGTGATCTGTTCAGCCGTCGTTGTCGCGTCGTTCTCAGCCACCGTGGTCCTCGTCAGCGATGATCACAAGCCCCAAGACTCAGATTCGTTGTGGTACCGCACGGCGTGCCGCTCACCGGCCGGCGCCGCGATGTGTCCTTTACTTTGGTAGCGGGTCGGGCATCTGTGCCTGGTGTGGATGCTCGTCCGACGTGTAGAGCTTCAGCTTCTTCAGCATTTGCCGCGCGAGCCGGTTCTTCGGCAGCATCCGCCGGACGGACTCGGAGAGCACGCGCTCGGGATGCCGCTCGAGCATCGTCGCCGCGTTGGTTTCCTTCTGCCCGCTGGGATAGCCGCTGTACGACTGGTAGACGATCTGCTCCGGCTTGCGCGCGCCGGTCAGCTTGACCTTGCCCACGTTCAGCACGATCACGAAGTCGCCGGTGTCGACGTTCGGCGTGTACGTGGGCTTGTGCTTGCCCATCAGCACGGTCGCAATTCGGGCGGCCAGCCGGCCGAGGACCTGGTCGGTCGCGTCGACGACGTACCAGTGCTTCTCGACGTCCGCCGCCTTGGCGAGGTAGCTCTTGTTCGCAGTCGGCATCGCTCGTGTTTCCCGCTAAAGTATCGCTCCCGCCCACGCCGGTCATCCGGCCCGCATCGGGCGAGATCCGCCAGTTTAGGGTCTCCAGCCTCTTAGTCAAGCCGGCACCCGATTGGACGACACCGCCGCCGCCCGGGCGCGACCCGGCCGCTCAGGCCCGCTCGACCATCCGATCAATCAGGTAGCTGGACTGGATGGTCGCCTTTGACGTGAAGTCGCCAAAATAGGTCGATACCATCGCGAACAGCTCGCGGAAGGCTGCCCCATCTTTCCGGTGGACAATGTCGGCAATCTCCGCGGCCGCCGCCTGGAACGTCGCCAGCACCTCGGCCGTCCGCTCGTTGGACATCTCGATCCCGGCGTACAGGTCAGCTGACTGCCCAAAGTGCCGGGCGGCCAGGCAGAGCTTGATCAGGTAAATCGGCGAGGTGTAGGGCAGCGTCGCCTCGATCGGAACGCCCAGGTCCGCCAGCGTCTTACCCAGCACCTCCGTGTTGAAGTGCACCAGGACCTGCACAATCGCCATCATCCGGTCATGGTCGGCGGCCGTCGATTCAACGATCTGGAGACCCCGCGCGTGGAACATCCGCTTCGCCCAGTCGAACCACGCCTCGCCCCGCCCGCGGACCATCACCATCCGCTGCCCTTGCAGCGAGTGCCCGCCGGGGCCGAAGAGCGGGTGCGTCCCGACGACCGAGGCCGGCGTGGCAGCCAGCATTGCGTCCAGCGGGGCCTGCTTGATCGAGGTGACATCCATGAGGACCGCCTCCGGGCGAACATGCGGACCGACGGCCGCGATCACCGGTAGCGTCTCGGTGATCGGAACGCTGATCACCACGACGTCCGCCTGGCGGGCGGCCTCGGTCGGGGATAGCGCGGTCCGGTGGTCGACCGGCAGGATCGTGTGCCCGAGGTCCGAAAAGAGGCCGGCCAGGCACCCGCCCATTCCACCGTGGCCGCCGACGATCGCGACGGTCTTCTGCTCGTCTTCGGGCGGCAGCTCGGCCTTCAGGGCGGCCTGGCGATCGCGGCTGGCCCAGAGCACCAGGCGGAAGAGACTTTCGGCGACGTCTGGGCGAACCCCTAGCTGGTCGGCGAACGTGCGGCGGTCGACCAGCAGGGCTTCCTCGCGGCCGGCGTCGCGGATCGGTGTGCCCAGCGTCCGCTTCAGCCGGGCGACGCGGCTGACCAGATCATCACGGCGGGCGATCTTCTCGAGGATCTCGTGGTCGATGGCGTCAATCAGCGCACGCAGCGCGGTCAGCGATTCGGCCGGCGGGAGATCGGTGGGGCGGTCGGTCATCGAAACGTCCTGCCGCGGAGGTGGGGAATCTGGACGGCCGCTGGAAAACGATTGAACGCCGTTGGCGGGGCCAAGCTACCCGTGCGGGCGAGTTGTTTCAACGCGTCGCTCCGCTAGGATGTGACAAACACAGCCGCCGTCGCTTGGGGAGGGGCTTTGATGCCCGAACTGGCTTATCGGACAGCCGGCGAATCGCACGGGCAGGCCCTGATCATCCTGGTCGAGGGGCTGCCGGCCGGTCTGGATCTTGATGTCGATCTTGTCAACCGCGAGCTCAAGCGGCGGCAGGGAGGCTACGGCCGCGGCGGCCGCATGCGGATCGAGAGCGACGCCGTCACGCTCCTGACCGGGATCCGCCAAGGCCACGCGATCGGCGCCCCGATCGCGATGCAGGTCCCCAATAACGACTTCCGGATCAACGAGGCGCCCGAGGTGAATCGGCCGCGCCCGGGGCACGCCGACCTGGCCGGCAGTCTGAAGTGGCTGACGACCGATTGCCGAGAGACGCTCGAGCGGGCATCGGCCCGAGAGACGACGTCGCGAGTGGCGGCCGGGGCGTTGTCGCGGAGCCTGTTGGGCGCCTTCGGGGTCGAGGTCGTCGCCTTCGTCTCCGAGCTGGGCAGCGTCAAGGCGAGTATCCCCGAAGACGCCGGGGCGGACGAATTACGGGCCGCGCGGGACGCAAACGATGTTTACTGCCCTGATCCCGGCGCGGTGGAGCCGATGATCAACCTGATCCGGCAGGCGAAGGTTGACAAGGACACGCTCGGCGGGATCGTGGAGGTGCGCGTCTTCAACGTGCCGATCGGGCTGGGGAGCTGTTTCCGCTGGCAGGACCGGCTCGACGGAAGGTTGCTCCAGGCGGTCGGCTCGATCCAGGCGTTCAAGGGGGCCGAAATCGGGCTGGGCTTTGAGTGCGGGCGGCGTCCCGGCTCGCAGGTCCACGACGCGCTCTACTTCGACCCGCAGCAGCGCGACACCAGCAACTTCGGCTTTGTCCGGACCAGCAACCGCGCAGGCGGGCTGGAAGGCGGGATCACCGACGGCCAGCCGATCGTGGTCCGTGGCGTAATGAAGCCGATCTCCACGCTGCTCCAGGGCATGGACAGCGTCAATCTAAAGACCCTCCAGCCTGAGCGGAGCGATTATGAGCGCAGCGACGTGTGCGCGCTGCCGGCGGCCAGCGTGGTGGCGGAGAACGTCGTTGCGTTCGAGATCGCCAAGGCCTGGCTCGAGAAGTTCGGCGGCGACACGCTGAAGGAAGTGCGCGCCGCGTACGAGTTCTACTGCGACCAAGTGCGCCGCCTGCCGGACGCGTAGCCCGACCCGTCGACAAGCCGTCAGAACAAGCGGGGGCCGCAGTCAGCGACCGCGGCCCCGTCGTTCGTTTCCGGTGGATTGCCACAACCAGCTTTAACGCCGGCGAACCAGCAGACCGGCGAGGCCGAGCAGCATGAGGCTGGCCGGTTCGGGGATGACCGTCAGCGTGCTGGCGGTCTCAATGAAGCCCTCGCCGCTATCCGTGTTGACCTGGACCATCAGGGCGTCGACCCAGATCGTGTCGCCCGGACTCGAGTACGTTCGGGCCTCGATGATCAGACCGGTGCGGTCGGTCCCCGCGTCGAAGGTCCACGTGTAAACGAGCCAGCTCCAGCCGCTGCCGTCACTGAACGTGTCGTTGCCCCCCGCCGAGCCGGCGAACGAGTTGACGTCCGGCGACGTGAGATCGGGGTTGCTCGTGTAGTGACCCCAGATACGTCCCGATGGGCTGGCACCGGGCGTGGTGTCGTAGGCCCAAAACGACGCCGTGACTGTGTCGCCGTCCTCCAGGCCTTCGATCCAGGCGACATAGGCCTGCGGCGTGCCGCTGTCCGCGGCGTCGACGAGCTTCAGGCTCTGGTCGCCGTCAAAGACGAGGTCAGTGTCGATGCTCGGCGTGATGTCGCCGAAGTTGCCGAGAATGCCCGGGCCGGACCCGACGTCCGGATTGTCGCCTTCCCAGCTTTCGTACGTGGTAAATGTGGCGGCCGATGTCGCTGTCGCCAGCGCACCGGCAACCATTCCCCCAATAATGAAACGCAGCATACGCTTTCCCTCCTCGTAAATGGTTTGACACCGAGCAGGCTCGGTGACGCATTCCGACTGATGATCAGCAAAAGCGTAACGGACTGCAGCCGTGATTCAACGGTTTTTTGACACCCTTTACCGGATCCTGACGAGGAATTGGCACCCGGTTGGGGTTATCGGAACCTGTTTTCGCCGTTTGGATTAGCGATTGGCGGCGTTTAGGAGGGGACCACTCCCTCTTTGCCGGCCGAGAGCGTTAACGGCCGGGGGCTTCGGAGGGGCTTGGCGCGCCAGCGGGTCGCGCTGGCGGGGCGGTCGGGTCCCGCAGGAGTTCCTGGCTCGGCTCGCCGGCCTCCTTCCGGTTCTCCTGCGCCAACAGCCGCCGGTAGAGCAGGTGGCCGGTGACCGCCAACAGAACGGCCGCCACGAACGAAGGGTTGCCGACCAGCACGTTCAGCCCCGTGCTGAGGTGCGGCATCACGAGGCCGCGGACGCCGGTCAGTGCGACGTGCACGCTCAGGTAAAGGTTCGCGTCGTGCTGGCTCGAAAAGGCGAGGTGCCCCAGCGGCCACGCGATCATCCCGCCGGCCGCACCAATCCCCGCGAACACCCGGGCGAGGACGATCAGCGTGATTACCGCCGCGGTCGCGCCGGGGCCGAGTACGGTGAAGACGATCATGCCGACGGCCACAAAGCTGTGGGCCGCGACCCAGAAGCTGCTGTTGAGCACTCGAAAGCGGAAGATCCCCATGCGGTCGAAGAGCTCCGACCACCACGGCGTCAGCACGAGCATCGTGACGGTGCGGATCGAGGTCATGATGATCGTGGCGTAGGCGTAGCCGAGCCCGATCTGCTGTGTCAGCACGACGTTCAGGACTGGGTCGGTGAAGAAGTTGGCTGATCCGAGCAGGAACTGGGCCGACAGGTAGTTCCGGTAGAGCTTGTCGAGCCGCAGGATGCCGAACGTCTCCCGCAGGCCGTGGAAAAACCCGGAACGCCCGGAAGTCGCCTGGCCGCGGTCGGTCAGGTGCTGGCGAAGGCTGGCGATTTCTTCGTCTTCGTTGGCAACGCGGATGCGGCTGAGCGGGATCAGCGACAGCAGGCCGACGACGGCGGCGGCCGGATAGACGATTCGGTAGGCGTCGGGGGTTTTGTCGAAGATCAGGCCGAGGGTGATCGGGATCGCCAAGCTGCCGCAAAGGCGGACGACCTGGAGGCGGCCGGCGACGCGGGCGCGATGCGTGCCGGGGTAGTTCATCTGCCACAGCGACGTCCGCAGCGTGACCAGGCCAGACCAAAACGTAAAAACAACCGCCAGCAGGAGGCAGTACAGCGCCGCCCCCCACGGCGAGCCGGGCTCGCGGGGGACGAGCCCGAGGGCGGCCACGCTCACGACGACGCCGAGGCTCAGCAGGACCATCATTCGAACACGCCGTCGGCCGCGGAGGATTACCCCCCAGACGACGTTGAGCAGGTTGGCGAGGACTGGGATCGACCAGATGAAGGCGGCCAGCCAGCCGGGGGCGCCGAACGTCTTGCTGGCCACGATCGCGTTGACGTTGGGGTCGATGACGCCGACGAGGCAGATCCACATGAGGTAGTGGCTCAGCTCGAGGCGGTAATTGCGTCGACTCGCCTCCGGCAGATCGGCGGTCGAGAAAATCTGCCAAAATCGGTGCATCAGGGGGCCCGGCGGCTGTTCGAACGATTGGGTGCGACAGCTGCTCCGCGGCGGGGCAGAACCAAGCCGATCATGGTAGCGGATTCAGCGACCGCGTCGACCGAAGGGGCGATTCGGCGACCGTCAGGCGGGGCACGCGGTCGAAATGGCTTTGACAGGAACCGGGGCGGGGGGGAGAATAATATCAGTTGGGCGAGGCATTTCGCTTCGGCCGCAACGGTCTCATCAGGAAGCCGTCCATGTGGTTGCTTTCCCCCTATCTGCCGCTGGCGTTCATCAGCGGCCTCAGTCCGTGGGGCATCTTTCTCGTGCTGGTCGTGGCGTTGCTGGTTTTTGGCAACCGCCTGCCCGAGGTTGCGCGGTCGATGGGTCGCGCGATTAACGAGTTCAAGGGCGGGCTCAAAGACGACCTGAGCGTCGACGACAAGGATGACCCGAAGCTGCAGGGTCCCCGGGACGAGTCCGGAACCGTGCCGCGCGACGAGAACCGCTGAAGCCCCATCTGCGAACGAAACTCACTCGCTCGGCCACGGGTGTCTGCGCGGCGGGTATGCCGCGACGTCCAATCAGCCCGCGGTTTCGCTGGACTGCGGCATCAGGTTGTGTTTTTGCAACCGGTAGCGGAGCTGGTCGCGGGTGAGGTTCAGTAGGCGGGCGGCCTGGGTCTGATTGTTGTTGGTGCGGACCAGGGCCTGCTCGAGCAGGTGGCACTCGAGCTGGCTGAGCTTGTCGAAGTCGAATCCATCCGGCGGCAGCATCATCTGCTCGATATCCCAGTTCCACTGTCGCCCCTGCGAGCGTCCGAGCAGGATGTCGTCCGGCTCGATGACGTCGCTGCGGCCGAGTAGCACGGCTCGCTCGATGACGTTGCGGAGCTCGCGGACGTTGCCGGGCCAGTCATAGCTGAGCAGCTTCTCATAGGCGGCATCGTTGATCGCGCTGATCGGCTTCTTGAACTCGGTCGCAAAGCGGGTCACGAAGTGTTGCGTCAGCAGCTTGACGTCGTTCCCGCGGGCCCGCAGCGGCGGCAATACCAGCGTGACGACGTTGAGGCGGTACATCAGGTCGCGGCGGAACTCGCCGTCCTCGATGGCCTGCTCGATGTCGCGGTTGGTGGCCGCGATCACGCGGACGTCGACAGCGATCTCCTTGGTGCCGCCGACGCGGCGGAAGCGCCGTTCCTCGAGAAACCGCAGCAGCTTCGCCTGCAGGGCGGGCGGCATATCGCCCACCTCGTCGAGGAAGATGGTCCCGCCGTCACCCAGCTCGAAGAGCCCCTTCTTCTGGGCCTTGGCGTCGGTGAACGCGCCGCGCTCGTGGCCGAAGAGCTCGCTTTCCAGCAGCGCCTCGGTCAGCGCGGTGCAGGTGACATTGACGAAGGGCTTCGAGGCGCGTTCGGAGTTGTAGTGGATCACGCGGGCGACGAGGTCCTTGCCGGTGCCGGTCTCGCCGCGCAGGAAGACGGTTGAGATGCCGGTGCCGGCCACGCGCTGGAGCGTGTCGAACAGCTCCCTCATCGACTGGTGCTGGCCGATGATCGCGTTCATCCCGAACTCTGCCTGGAGGTGGCGTCGGAGCTCGCGGACCTCGCGGCGGAGCTTGGTCGTTTCCAGCGCCTTGTCGACGGTGGTGGTGAGCTGGTCCATCTGGAACGGCTTGGCAACGTAGTCGTACGCGCCGAGCTTGATCGCCTCGACAGCCGTCTCGATCGTGCTGAACGCGGTCATCATGATGACAACCGTGTCGGGCTCGGCCGTCTTGATCTGCTTGAGGATCTCGATGCCGGTGGTGTCAGGCAGCTTGTAATCGAGCATGACAAGGTCAAAGACGTCACCCGAAAACGCCTGGGTAGCCTGGGCGCCGTCCTCGGCCTCTACGACGTCGAAGCCGAGCTCGTCGAATTTCTGGCGCAGCGACCAGCGAATCAGGCTCTCGTCTTCAACGACTAAGACGCGAATACTCATCCGATTCCTGACCTCCGGTGGAAGCGGGCGGGAAGTGCGGCAGCCGCAGCGTGACCGTTGTGCCGGCGTTGGCGCGGCTGGCGATCGAGATCGTGCCGCCGTGGGCCTCGACGATCTTACGGCAGATCGGCAGGCCGAGCCCGGTCCCCTTGGTCTTGGTCGTGAAGAAGGGGTCGAACGCTTGCTGAAGGACCTCGTCGGGCATGCCGGGGCCTTCGTCGGCGATTGCGAGCTTGATCTCCTCGCCCGGCCCGGTGGAGGCCGAGAGCCGCACCAGTGCGTCGGGCGGACTGGCCTGCACCGCGTTGAGCAGCAGGTTCATCAGGAGCTGCTCGAGCTGCCCCTCGTCCGCGTAGAGCGCGATGCTGTCGGGCACGTCGCACTGAATGCGATCGGGGCCGACAGCCTGTTCCGACGTGACGACCGTCAGCACCCGCTCGATCACGCGGTTCAGCGAGCACTGCTTGAAGCGCGGGGGCTTCGGGCGCGCGTAGATCAGCAGGTCCTTCACGGTCGTGTCGAGCCGGTCGATCTGCCGCAAGATCTCGCCGAGCACCGGGCGGTGCGGGTGGCTCTCCTCCAGCGTCTCACGCATCACCTGGATCGCGCCGCTGATGCCGGCCAACGGGTTCTTGATCTCGTGCGCGAGGTTGGCGGAAAGGTGGCCGATCTGGGCGAGGTGTTCGGCCTGGTTGAGCCGCTCCCGCAGGGCGTCCTGCTCGATCTCGCGGATCCGCTGGGAGTAGCTCTCCTTGTAGCTCTCGAGCATGATCGCGGTTTCGAGCGACAGCAGCTTGTGCAAGGCGCGAAGGCCTCCCTCGACGTCTCCCTCGTGCTCCGCCCGCACGTGGGTCTCGAGCTCCTGCCAGACCCGCTCCATCGCCGCGAACATGAGATACTGCGGCATGCCGACGCGAACGTGGGCGCCGCCGATCTGCAACCGTTTCCGATAATACGCGTCGTCGTAGTGGCCCTGGAAAAGCTCGTCGAGCCAGACCGCGAGCGTGCCGTGCAGGCGCTCGAGCTGCTTCTCGCCGCCCGTAATCAGCCTGCGGGCGCTGGGGTGCGAGACGATCCGCTCATAGAACGCGTCGGCCACCGCCGGGAGGTGCGGCCGAATCGTAGGCCGCAATTCCTGGAGTTTCTCGGCGTCAGCTGCCGAGAAGCCGATATAGCGCCGCATATCCGCGAAGACTGTTTCCGCCATTCCGCCACTTTAGCGTGCGCGGCGGCGTTTGGCACGGGAATGCGACGAAATGGAGCGTCATCTGCCCCACGGTTGGGGATTTTTACCAGCCCGCGAACGCAGCGAACGCCCGCGAGTTGGTGGCCGGTCGACACCCGGCGGTGGCCGCGGGCCAAAGGCGTTTGCGGCGCGGTCTGGCACAAGGGATGCATGGAGCCGATCGAGGAGTCGCAGGGGTGTTCAGGGTCCGGTCGCACGAGAACCGTCGCATCATGGAACCCACCCGGTTGAATGGTTCGGCTACCGCCACGCAGCGCGGCCGCGTCCTGATCGTGGACCGCGACGCGTTGGCTCGCTGGTCGATCGCCACCTATTTGCAACGCTGGTTCGCGGTACAGGCGACGGAGTGTGCGGAGGAGGCGGAAGGCCTGCTCGACGGCGCGCTGCTGGCGGTGCTGATCGTCTCGGATGACCTGCCGGGCCGAGTGCTCGAGCGGCTCGAGCGCCGCGTGCAGGCCCGCTGTCCGGAGGCGCTCGTTGTCCGAACCGTCACCGGCGTGCGGCCGAAGCGTCCGCGCAGCCGCGCCGTGCTGCTCGAGAAGCCCTACCAGCTACACGAGCTGGCGCAGTGCCTCGGTGTGCCGGCGTCCGAGGTGCATCGGCCTGCGCGGCCGTAACGGGTCGTGATTGCCGACCCCGCTTCGCCGCGCCGCGTCCTGCTATCGTTTTCCTGAGTTGATCCCTGAGCGGAGTCGCGGCGACAATGCGGCCCGGTGGCGCGGACTGCCCCTCGAACCCCTCGCAGCGAAGGATTGCCGGTGAACGATCACGACCAGAAGGCGCTCGAATACCACCAGTGGCCGAAGCCGGGCAAGATCGCCGTCGAACCCACCAAGCCGTGCGTGACGCAGAGCGACCTGGCGCTGGCTTACACGCCGGGGGTCGCCGCCCCGTGCCTGGCGATCCAGGAAGACCCGGTCAAGAGCTACCAGTACACGTCGCGCGGCAACCTGGTGGCGGTGGTGTCGAATGGGTCGGCCGTCCTGGGGCTGGGCAACATCGGCCCGCTGGCCGGCAAGCCGGTCATGGAGGGCAAAGGGGTCCTGTTCAAGCGGTTCGCGGGCATTGACGTGTTCGACCTCGAGGTCGACGCGGATGATCCCGACGAGCTGATCAACCTCGTCCGCCGCCTGGCGCCGACATTCGGCGGGATCAACCTCGAAGATATCAAGGCGCCCGAATGCTTTTACATTGAGCAGAAGCTCCAGGAAGCCATGGAGATCCCGGTCTTCCATGACGACCAGCACGGGACGGCCATCATCTCCGGCGCCGCGCTGATCAACGCCTGCATCCTGACCGAGCGGAAGCTCGAGGACCTGACGATGGTCATCAGCGGCGCGGGGGCGGCCGGCGTCGCTTGCGCGCGGTTTTACATCTCGCTGGGCGTGCGGCCGGAGAACATCGTGATGACCGACTCGAAGGGGGTTATCTACAAGGGCCGCCAGGAGGGGATGAACCCGATCAAGGAGGAGTTCGCGGTCGAGACCGACAAGCGGACGGTCGCCGACGCCCTGCGCGGGGTCGACTGTTTCGCCGGGCTCTCCCAACCGGGCGTGATCGACGCGGAGATGGTCCAGACGATGGCGGAACGGCCGCTGGTCTTCGCGATGGCGAACCCGGTTCCGGAGATCATGCCGGACGAGGTTCGAGCCGTCCGCCCCGACGCGATCATCGCCACGGGGCGGAGCGATTTCCCGAACCAGGTGAACAACGTCCTCGGCTTTCCGTTCATCTTCCGCGGCGCGCTGGACGTGCGGGCGCGGAAGATCAACGAGGAGATGAAGCTGGCCGCGTGCCAGGCTCTGGCGCGGCTGGCCCGCGAGGAAGTGCCCGACGACGTGCTGCGGGCATACGGGCTGAAGAAGCTCAAGTTCGGGCCGGAGTACATCATTCCGAAGCCCTTCGACCCGCGCGTGCTGGTGGAGGAGTCGGCCGCCGTTGCCGAAGCCGCCATGCAGACGGGCGTTGCCCGCGTGCCGCTCGATGACCTGGACGCCTATCGCGGGCGGCTGGCGTCGTCGCGGTCGCGGTCGCAGGAGTTCATGCGGGAGATTCGGCTGCGAGCCCGCGGGAGCGGGAAGCGGATCATCTTCTCGGATGGCGAGCACCCGACGATCATCCGGGCGGTGCACATTCTCCAGCACGAGGACATCGCGATCCCGGTGCTGGTGGGGCGGCCGGAACTGGTCCGCGAGCAGGCGAGCGAGATCGGCGTGGACCTCGGCAAGATCGAGATCGTCGACCCCGGGACCTATCCGGAGCGCGAGGCGCTCGCGCGGCTTTTCTACGACCGGCGCAAGCGGCAGGGCAGCACGTGGGACGACGCGGTTTACCTCTCGCAGACGCCGGACAGCTTCGCCGCGCTGATGCTGGAGAAGGGGCTGGTGGACGGGATGGTCTGCGGGATCGGCCGCGGGCACCCGCACGTGCTGCGGAGCCTGATGCGGATCATCCCGAAGCGGGCGGACGTTCACCACATCTTTGGCATGTACATCATGCTGGCGAAGACCGACGTGCTGTTCCTCGGCGATTGCACCGTGACGATCGAGCCGACGCCCGAGGACCTGGCCGGCACCGCGCTGCAGATGGCGAAAGTGGCCCAGTATTTTGGGGTCGAGCCGCGGGTGGGGATGCTCTCGTTCAGCAACTTCGGGAGCGTGCGGCACCCGGAGGTCCAGCGGGTCCGGGACGCGGTGAACCTGGTGAAGCGGGGGGAACCGCGGCTCTGCGTCGAAGGCGAAATCCAAATCGACACCGCGCTCGACCCGGCACAGCAGGAGGAGCACTTCCCGTTCTGCGACCTGCAGGGGGCGGCCAACGTGCTGGTCTTCCCGAGCCTCGCGGCAGGCTTGCTGAGCACGAAGATGGTCAACCAGCTCGGAGGGGTCGAGATGATCGGGCCGCTGACGCTCGGTTTCAGCAAGCCGGCCAACGTGCTGCACCTCTCCAGCAACGTGGACCACGTGGTGAACGTGACCGCAATCACCGTCATCGAGTGCTTGGACGGGACGCTCTAGGCCCGTCCCGGGCAGCGGCCAGCCGGGGCGGATTCCGACCGGCCGCGGTCCCCCATCTCAGCGGCGCTTGGTCAGCTCGCGCACTCGCCCGCAGCGTCCTGCGCGATTACCCCCATCCTGTGACATCCGTCACGTCGTGAAAGCGTGAACGGGCCGTAAGTGTTGGCGACAGCGGCCTCTCCGAGTTGGCACGCCGATTGCTTGCTGTGTCTGGTGACGGAGAAGCAGGCCGGCGGGCGGTCAACCGTCGCGGCCGACCTCGGAGTTGGCGCGGAGCGCAGCAGACACGCGAAGCTTTTCGGAGAGAGCGAATCATGAGTGAACGTCGGATGGTCACGATCGATGGCAACCAGGCGGCCGCACACGTCGCACACCGCCTGAGCGAGGTCGTCGCGATTTACCCGATCACGCCGTCGTCGAACATGGGCGAGTGGTCGGACGAGTGGGCGGCACAGGGCATTCCGAACATCTGGGGCACGGTGCCGCTGGTCCAGGAGATGCAGAGCGAGGGCGGGGCGGCCGGCTCGGTGCATGGTGCGGCGATCACCGGGGCGCTGACGACGACGTTCACGGCGTCGCAGGGGCTGCTGCTGATGATCCCGACCATGTTCAAGATGGGCGGGGAGCTGACGCCGACGGTTTTCCACGTATCGGCCCGGACGGTGGCGACGCACGCGCTGAGCATCTTCGGTGACCACAGCGACGTGATGGCGTGTCGCGGGATGGGTTACGCGTTGCTGGCGTCGGGCTCGGTCCAGGAGGTGATGGACCTGGCGACGATCGCCCACGCGAGCACGCTGAAATCCCGGCTCCCGTTCCTGCACTTCTTCGACGGCTTCCGCACGTCGCACGAGGTGCTGAAGATGCAGGAGCTAACGGACGACGACCTGAAGGCGATGATCGATCAGGAGCAGGTCGCGGCCCACCGGGCCCGCGGGCTGAGCCCGGACCGCCCGATGCTGCGGGGTACGTCGCAGAACCCGGATGTCTTCTTCCAGGCCCGCGAGACGGTGAACCCGTACTACGACGCCTGCCCGCAGATCGTGCAGGAGCAGATGGACCTGTTCTCAGAGCGCGTCGGGCGGCAGTACCGGCTGTTCGATTACGTCGGCGCGGCGGACGCGGAGCGCGTGATCGTGCTGATGGGCTCGGCAGCGGAGACGGCCCACGAGACCGTCGAGTTCCTCCAGGGCCAGGGCGAAAAGGTCGGCATCATCAAGGTGCGGCTGTACCGCCCGTTCTCGCTGACGCACTTCGCCGCGGCGCTGCCGAAGAGCACCCAGGCGATCGCGGTCCTCGATCGAACCAAGGAACCGGGATCGGCCGGCGAGCCGCTCTACCAGGACGTGCTCACCGCGCTGGCCGAACTCGGCGGCACGGGCCAGCTGCCGACGGCCCAGCTGCCGAAGATCGTCGGCGGGCGCTACGGCCTGTCGAGCAAGGAGTTCACGCCGGCGATGGTGAAGGCGGTCTTCGACAACCTGAAGCAGGACCGGCCGCGGAACCACTTCACGGTCGGCATCAACGACGACGTGACGCACACGAGCCTCGAATACGACCCGAGCTTCGTGACCGAGCCGGACGACGTGGTCCGCTGCATGTTCTACGGCCTGGGATCGGACGGTACGGTCGGGGCGAACAAGAACTCGATCAAGATCATCGGCGAGGAGACGGACAACAACGCCCAGGGCTACTTCGTCTACGACTCGAAGAAGGCCGGCTCGATGACGGTCTCGCACCTGCGGTTCGGGCCGCGGCCGATCCGGTCAAGCTACCTGATCACGTCGGCGAACTTCGTGGCGTGTCACAACTGGGCGTTCCTCGAGAAGTACGACATGCTGGCGGCGGCGGTCGAGGGCTCGGTCTTCCTGCTGAACAGCCCGTTCCCGCAGGCCGAGACCTGGGACCGGATGCCGAAGAAGGTCCAGCAGCAGATCATCGACAAGAAATTGCAGGTCTACGCGATCGACGCCTATCACGTGGCGAAAGAGACCGGGATGGGCGCGCGGATCAACACGATCATGCAGACCTGCTTCTTCGCGATCTCGGGCGTTTTGCCCAAGGATGAGGCGATCGCCCAGATCAAGGACGCGATCAAGAAGACCTACGGCAAGAAGGGCGACGAGATCGTCAAGCGGAACTGGGAGGCGGTCGACAGCACGCTGGCCAACCTTTACCAGATCGAGGTTCCGGCGCAGGCCACCAGCACGATCGAGATGCCGCCCGCGGTGGCGCCCGCGGCACCGGCGTTCGTTCGCGACGTGCTCGGCAAGATCATCGCCGGCCAGGGCGATACGCTGCCGGTCAGCGCCTTTCCGCAGGACGGGACCTTCCCGATCGACACCGCCCGCTGGGAGAAGCGCAACATCGCGCTGGAGATCCCGGTGTGGGACGAGAGCGTTTGCATCCAGTGCGGCAAGTGCGCGATCGTCTGCCCGCACGCCTCGATCCGGATGAAGGTCTATGACCCCAAGGAGCTGGCCGAGGCGCCCGACGGCTTCAAGACCGCCGAGGCGATCGGCAAGGACTTCCCCGAGATGAACGTCTCGGTGCAGGTCGCGCCGGAGGACTGCACCGGCTGCGGGCTGTGCGTCGAGGTCTGCCCCGCCAAGAACAAGCAGGAGGTGCGGCTGAAGGCCATCAACATGGCGTTCCAGCCGCCGATCCGCGAGCGCGAGGCCAAGTATTACGACTTCTTCCTCGCGCTGCCCGAGGTCGATCGCTCCAAGGTCAACATCGGGACGGTCAAGGGCTCGCAGTTCCTCCAGCCGCTGTTCGAGTACTCCGGGGCCTGTGCCGGTTGCGGCGAGACACCGTACTACAAGCTCCTGACGCAGCTCTTCGGCGACCGGGCGCTGATCGCGAACGCCACCGGCTGCTCGTCGATCTATGGCGGCAACCTGCCGACGACCCCGTTCGCGAAGAACCCCGACGGTCGCGGGCCGACGTGGTGCAACTCGCTCTTCGAGGACAACGCCGAGTTCGGCTACGGCTACCGCCTGACGCTCGACAAGCAGCACGAGTACGCCGCCGAACTGCTCAAGAAGCAGGCTGCCAAGGTCGGCGCGGGGCTCGTCGAGCAGATCCTCAGCAACCCGCAAAAGACTGAGGCCGAGATCGCGCAGCAGCGCGAGGCGGTCGCGCAGCTCAAGCAGCAGCTGCAGGGCGTCAACGGCTCGCACGAGCCGCAAGACCTGCTGGCGTTGGCGGACGTCTTCGTCAAGAAGAGCGTCTGGATCGTCGGCGGCGACGGCTGGGCGTACGACATCGGCTACGGCGGACTCGACCACGTGCTCGCGCAAGGCCGCAACGTCAACGTCCTGGTGCTCAACACCGAGGTCTACTCGAACACCGGCGGGCAGTGCTCGAAGGCGACGCCGCGGGCGGCCGTGGCGAAGTTCGCCGCCTCTGGCAAGCCGCAGTGCTCGAAGGATCTGTCGCTGATGGCGATGGCCTACGGCAACGTCTACGTCGCGCAGATCGCGATGGGCGCCAACGACCAGCAGACCGTCCGGGCCTTCCTGGAGGCCGAGAGCTACGACGGCCCCGCGCTGATCAACGCCTACTCGCACTGCATCGCGCAGGGCATCAACATGCGGCTGGGCATGGACAGCCAGAAGCTGGCGGTCCAGAGCGGCCACTTCCCGCTCTTCCGCTTCAACCCGGCGCTGGCGCACGAGGGCAAGAACCCGCTGAAGATGGACTCGAAGAAGCCGACCGTCGCCTACCAGGAGTACGCCTACAAGCAGAACCGCTTCAAGATGCTCACCAAGAGCAAGCCGGAGCGGGCGGCCGATCTGATCGCCGAGGCCCAGCAGGACGTCCAGGCCCGCTGGCAGATGTACGAGCACATGGCGACGCGGGCGTATGACCTGGCGCAGATGAAGCAGGAAGCGTAACTCACGCGGACCCCGAACCGACAAGGAAGCTGAACGATGGATCTTTCAACCCAGTACATGGGGCTCGCGCTCAAGAACCCGATCGTGGCGGCCGCGAGCCCGCTGAGCACCGACGTGGCGACCGTCCGGCATCTCGAGGATGCCGGCGCGGCGGCGATCGTGCTCCACTCGCTGTTCGAGGAGCAGATCAAGGGCGAGATGCTGGAACTCGACCACTACCTCTCGCACGGCACCGAGAGCTTCGCCGAGGCCCTGACCTACTTCCCCGAGGCCGACGACTTTCGCCTCGGGCCCGACGCTTACCTCGAGCACATCCGCAAGGCCAAGGAGGCCGTCGACGTCCCGGTCATCGCCAGCCTCAACGGCGTGTCGATCGGCGGCTGGACCGAGTACGCCAAGAAGATGCAGGACGCCGGCGCCGACGCGCTCGAGCTGAACGTCTACTTCATCGCCACCAACCTGCGGCTGTTCGCCGAGGACGTCGACCGCGTCTACTGCGACATCCTCACCGCCGTCAAGCGCGAGATCACCATCCCGGTCGCGATGAAGCTCAGCCCGTTTTTCAGCGCCACGGGCGCGATGGCCAAGCGGCTCGACGCCGCCGGCGCCGACGGGCTGACCCTCTTCAACCGCTTCTACCAGCCCGACATCGACCTCGAGACGCTGGAGGTCGTGCCCAGCCTCGTGCTCAGCAGCCCGCACGAGCTGCGGCTCCCGCTGCGGTGGATCGCCGTGCTCCACGGCCAGATCGAGGCCAGCCTGGCCGCCAACTCCGGCATCGGCAGCGGCTTCGACGTCCTGAAGACGATGATGGTCGGCGCCGACTGCGCCCAGGTGGCGTCGGTGCTGCTCCGCCGCGGGCCGGGCTATATCGCCACCATGCTCAGCGACATGCACACCTGGATGAACGAGAAGGAGTACGAGTCGGTCGCCCAGATGAAGGGCAGCATGAGCCAGAAATCGGTCAGCGAGCCGGCCGCCTTCGAGCGGGCCAACTACATGAAGGCCCTCAACACGTACGCGTAAGACGCCAAGCTTTCTCCTCCTATCCCGCTATCGCGCGGCCCCTTCGCCGGGGTCGCGCGATTGCTTTATGCTCAGGGCGGGCCGCGATCGCCATCGCGGGCGGCGCCCAGGCCGCAACGTCGCGACGCACGGATAACAGGTGCCGGCATGTTTGAACTGAATAACGCCCGCCGCGACGAGCTGATCGAGCGTTGGAGCGCCTGGATTCACCAGCGCGGCTTCGCGGTGCCGGCGATCTTCCTGCTCGAGGCCCACAAGCCGCTGAGCGGGCTCGGGGCGCAGGCGACGGTCGCCTTTCGGCCGCTGATCGAAGGGCTCTCGACCTTCGACGCCACCGAGCTGGCAGATCGGAAGAGCACACGTCTGAAGTCCAGTCACGTGAAACGATCTCGTATGCCG
>CAZCKC010000058.1:0-3554 GCA_964499235.1 uncultured Planctomycetales bacterium
GCGGCGCTGGGCGGTGGTTTTGTGGCGGTCGTCGGGGCGCAGGATGTGCCGACGACGCAGGTCGGCCAGGTCGTGCTGGAGGGGGTGCCGGAGTGGGATCCGGCCATCCGGGACCGCATGCAGCGCTACCTGAACGTCCGCGGGGCGGGGTTGCAGGACCTGACGGCGGACGCGGGGCGGGTTCTGATCAGCACGCGGTTTGGCGACACGGACCAGCTGCACGTGGTCAGTCAGCCGTTGGGGATGCGGCAGCAGTTGACTTTTTTCGAGGAGCCGGTCGGCGGCGGGCAGTTCGTGCCGCACAGCAACGGCGAGCAGATCGTCTTCAGCCGGGATGAGGGGGGCGACGAGAAGGACCAGTTTTTCCGCTTTACGCTGCCCCGCGGCGCGAGCCAGGTGCTCACTGACCGGAAGGGGCGTTACACGGCGGCCGTCGTGACGCCCAAGGGTGACACGCTGGCGTTCAGCGGCACGGGGCGGAACCAGCGGGACTGGGACATCTACACGCTCGACCTGACCGATCCGCAGGCGGAGCCGCGGCGGATCTGGGAGATCACCGGGAACTTCTACCCGCTCGACTTCAACCCGGACGGGACGAAGCTGTCGGTGCTCGAGTACCGCTCGGCGGCCGACACGGCGCTGCACGTGCTCGACATCGGCACGGGGCAGGCGGTGCAGGTGACGCCGGCGAGCCCGCCGCGGTTCTATGGCGGCGGGGCGTGGCTGGCGGATGGCACGGGGCTGTACATCACGAGCGACCGCGACGGGGAATTTCGGCGGCTGTACCTGCTGAACCTGGATTACGGTGAGTGGCGGAGCCTGACGAGCGACATCGATTGGAACGTGACCGGGATCGCGGTCGATCCGCGGTCGCAGGGGCTCGCGTTCGTCGTGAACGAGGACGGGCTCGACCAGCTCTACTTCGCGGACCAGCGCGGCGAAAACCGCAAGCGGGTGGCCGACATTCCGCGTGGGCGGATCGGCGGGCTGCGGTTCGCACGGGGGGGCGGCGTGGTCGGGCTGACGTTCAACACGCACGCATCGTCGTCGGACGTGCACCTGCTGACGTACCCGGAAGGGCAGCGGACGCAGTGGACGATGAGCGAGGTCGGCGGGCTGGACACCGAGCGCTTTGTCGAGCCGGAGTTGATCCACTACCCGACGTTCGACGAGGTGGACGGCGAGCGGCGGATGATCCCGGCGTTTTACTACCGCGCGCCGCAGCCGGGGCCGCGGCCGGTGGTGATTTATGCTCACGGCGGCCCGGAGAGCCAGTTTCGGCCGGGGTTCATCAGCACGTTCCAGTACTGGGCGCTGGAGCTGGGGATCAGCGTGATCGCGCCGAACGTCCGCGGGTCGACGGGTTACGGGCGGGACTTTCACCTGCTGGACAACGGGTACCAGCGCGAGGACTCGGTGAAGGACATTGGGGCGCTGCTCGACTGGATCGAAAAGCAGGATGAGCTCGACAGTGAGCGGGTCGGGATCTACGGCGGCTCGTATGGCGGGTACATGGTGCTGGGGTCGCTGACGATGTACCCGGAGCGGTTCAAGGCGGGCATCTGCGCAGTGGGGATCGCGAACTTCGTCACATTCCTGGAGAACACGGGCGATTACCGGCGGGACCTGCGCCGGCGCGAGTACGGTGACGAGAGTGACCCGGAGATGCGGGCGTTCTTGGAGAAGATCTCGCCGGTGAACAACGCCGAGAAGATTCAAGCGGCGCTGCTCATCACGCACGGCAAGAACGACCCGCGCGTGCCCTATACCGAGGCCGAGCAGATCGTGGCGAAGATGCGCGGCCTCGGCCGGGATGTGTGGTACGCGTTGGCGCTGAACGAGGGGCACGGGTATCGGAAGAAGGAGAACCGGGACCTGATCCGGATCTTGTGCGTGGCGTTTTGGGAGGAGCAGCTGCTGAAGTAGCGATGCCGCGCTACGCCACTTTCAAACCGGAGCCGCGCGATGACCGATGAACAGCGGGACACGCAGGGACAGCTGCAGCGACGTCAAAAACGTCCCCCGTGGGTGTGGCGGCATCTGGGGCTCACGATCTCGGCATCGCTGGTCGGGCTGCACTTGCTGGCGAGCGGGATCACCTACCTGAACTACCGGGCCACGGTGGCGGCGGCGCGAGAGCAGGGTTTTGACGTGGTGATCACACCGGCGGACCTGCCGCCGGCGGTGCCGGCCACGGAGAACGCCGCGCTCGCCCTGATGCAGGCGGCCGAGCGGCTCAGCGACTTCAGCGACGCGGTTCAGGATGTGCTGACGGTGGCGCCCGCAGATTTGGCGACAGTCGATGCCGCTGCGGATGAGGTAAAGCGGGCCCGCCAAGCGGTGATCGACCAGCTCATTCAGATGGGCCAGTTGCCCGGCTGCGACTGGCGGGCGGTCGAAGGCGCGGAGCCCGAGGTCACGATCTTCGAATCCGACCATCCGTTGTTTCCGCATCAGGTTCGCGCGCTGGCGAAGGTTGCGCGATCGGGAGCGGTGCTGGCGGCGCAGCAGGGCGATGCTGCGACGGCGGTGCGGCAGCTCGAGGCCGGTGCGGAGATTCCGCCGGTGGTGTACGCGCGGCGTGGCGCATTCGGCGGATTGCTGGTCGGACTGGGTGCGGATGCGGTGACCAACGCTGCGATTGCCGAAGTGCTCGCCCGTGTTCCCGCGGCGCAGATCCAGCCGCGGCCGCCAGCCGCACTGAAGCGGCTGCAACAGCAGCGGCTCGCCGACGCAGCACTCCGAGAAGGTCTTGGGTTCGCGTTGCGTAGGGAGGCAACCAGCGACCCGTTGCTGACGTGGCATGGTCCGGGTGGTACGCCGCGCGGTGCGTTCATCATCCAGTTGGCCCTGGCACCGGGCATCAACCTCGCGGCGAGCTATCACGTCGAAGCGCTGGCATTCATTCACCAGCAGTTCGCTGCGTCGGGCTGGGATCGAAACGCCTGGTCACCGGCGGCGTTGCCGCACTCCGGTGACCCGACCGGCTTCACGATCGTGGATGCGTTCGTTCCCACTCCAGTTGCCACCTTGCACATTGCGGAGCTCGCGATCAGTGCGCAGGCCCAGCGCCGACTGGCCGCAACGGCGATCGCGCTGAAGCGCTTCGAGGCCGAACAAGGGCGGCGCCCGGCCACGCTGGACGAGCTTGTCCCGGACTACATGAAGCAGCTGCCTACCGACCCGTTTGGCGACGGTACGGCGAAAATCTGCTACGTGCCCGCGGATGGTGCCGCCAGCGATGCCGTAAGCTCACGCGCTCGCCTCTACAGCCGCGGGCCCGACGGCGTCGACGACCGGGGTACCCCGAAGCCGCCCAAGGAAGAGGACAGGCCGCTGGGCCTGCTCACCACTGCGAATCTATACGACGATCCCGGCTTTGACATTGTGTTGTTTCTCGATCTGTTGCCCGCGCCGTAATCGTGCGGGTGGTTGGATGCGACCGGCGGGACGCCGGTCGCGTTCAAGGTTCCACCGGCGAGACGCCGGGGCCACAGTATCTGGCGAGACGCCGGGGCCACAGCTGTAGCGCGGGAGGTCGGGGCCACTGGCAA
>CAZCKC010000058.1:3654-20014 GCA_964499235.1 uncultured Planctomycetales bacterium
GCTTACTCCGCTGGGGGGACGTAGGGTCTTACGGGGACGGTGAGCTTGGCGTGGTCGGTGTGGCCGCGCCAGTAGGCGGTGTTGAAGTGGCCGAGGTCGCGGAAGCCGATCAGCGCGTGCGGCGCGACGTCGGCATCCGGTGTGTCCGCGTCGGCCATTTCACCCTCTTCCGCGCCCGCGGGCGTCAGCTTGAACATCACGACGCCGTTGTTGCCCCAGATGAACACGTGCTGCCAGGGGCTTTGGCTCAGCGCGTAGGTTCCGGCGCTGCTCGTTTCGCCCGTGTAGTGCGGCTCGGCGTTGAAGCCGCAGCCGGTGTAGCCCCGGCCGCGCCCGACGAAGATCTCGACCGTCGCGTTCTTCACCGGCTCGAGGTTCTCATCGAGGAACGTGAACGTGGTGGCGGCCGGCACGTCGAAGAAGTACTCGCCGAAGAGGCCGCGCCGCACGCCCTTGTCGCGGTTGAAGCTGGCGGCCGTGTGCTCGGAGTAGAACCGGTACGTGCTGTCCCACTTCTTGGTGTTATGGCCGATGTTGGCATCGTGCGAGTAGTTGCCGTGGTACATGATGCCGTCCTTGTAGCTCGGCTCGCGTTGCCAGGCGGCGCCGGGGGCGGCCGGGTTGTCGTTCGGATCGCTCCAGATGAGGTAGTGGTCGGCGCGGCCGAGCTGGTGGCCGAGCTCGTGGTGCAGCGGCCACTCCGAGCCGGTGAGCCAGTGCGGCGCGAACTCGTAGAAGTTCTTGTCGCCCTTGTTGGGGTCGGGGTTGATCAGGTCGACGGTGAAGCCCCAGACGCCGTCGACGCCGCCGTTGACGTTGTTGAAGACCTCGACCTGCGCGACGTCGGCGGGCGGCTCGTTGGCGTTGTAGAACTCCGGATCGTCGAGGTCGGCGGGCAGCCGCAAGCCGGGTGTGTGCATGCCGCCCTTGCTGCCCCAGCCGTCGGGGATGACGTAGACGCGGTCGAGCCGGACGCGCTCGATGATGCCCTCGGGGGCGGAGGGGTAGATCGTGTCGCGGAACTCCTTGTTCATCTGGCGGACCTGGAACTGGGCCCAGTCGGCCCAGTCGTAGCTGCCGAGGCCGCCGCGGACGGTTTGGAACCACGCGCGGGTGCTCTCTTCGACGAACAACGCGAACGAGAGCGCGTCGGTCCGGTCGATGACCCAGTTGTTCTCCTCGCTGATCTCTTCGCGGAGGTTGTCACGGTCGACCTGGAACGCGATGAAATGCTTGCCGGCCTGCCACGGGCGCTTCAGCGTGAACGACACGGTCTGGTCGGGCTTGACCGTTTCGGTGTACTCGCCGGAGCGGACGTCGTCGCCGTCGTAGAGCCAGTGCCAGTCGAAGCCGGTGATCGGCTGCGGGCCGGCGTTGCGGACGACGGCCGTCCAGGTGACGGTTTGGCCGGGCTCCGGCCAGCGCTGGGCGCCTTGGTTCTGGATCGTGACAGGCCCGGTTGGCCCCTGGCCGTGGACCGGGTCATCGATGTTGACGTACTCCGGCGCGAGGCCGGGGTAGCGGGGCGTGCGGGAGATGAACTGCACCGAGAGGTCGGGCAAGTCGGGGCGCGGCGCCCGCCAGAGCTTGTCCTTGCCGATCTGGACAGCGTCGGGCGGCTGGGCGCCGCAGAGCAGCGCGGAATACGCGGTCAGAATTACCGCCAGGGTGGCAGTCGTGCGCATCGGGCAACATCCTTTCTGAGAGCAGACCTATCTTGCCAGCAGCCGGCATTATCATCCGCAGGATGCACGCGGTCGACCGATCGCGGCCGGCTTTTCGCTGGAGGTCCGCATGACCAAGATGCTGCTCGGGCTGCTTGTCGCGACGGTGGGGCTGGCGCCGGCCGGGTTGGCCGACGAGGAGCCGCAGGAAAACGTGAGGCTGAAGATGGCCACCGGCTTTCTCGATCAGACCGTGACCGTCGGCGACGAGACCTACCGCTACAACGTCTACGTGCCGCCGGACTACACGCCGGAGAAGGCGTGGCCGATGGTGCTGTTCCTCCACGGCAGCGGCGAGCGCGGGCGGGACGGGCTGCTGCAGACCGAGGTCGGGATCGGGCGGGCGATTCGACGGCAGCGCGAGCGGTTTCCGGCGATCGTGGTGATGCCGCAGTGTCGCGAGAACGACGCCTGGTGGTCGGGGGCGATGACGCAGATGGTGCTGGGGTGCGTGAACCAGACGGCGCGGGCGTATCGGCTCGACCCGGAGCGGCTGTACCTGACCGGGTTGTCGCTGGGCGGCGGCGGGGCGTGGTGGCTGGGGGCGGTGCTGCCGGAGCGCTTTGCCGCGATCGTGCCGATCTGCGCGATCGGCGAGACGCGGATGGGGGTGCAGGAATCGCTGATCCCGCGGCTGGCGCAGACGCCGATCTGGTGCTTCCACGGCGAGTCCGACACGCGCGTGCCGGTTAAAGAGGCCCACGAGATGGTGGAGGGGATCAAGCAGGCGGGCGGGGAGATCAAGTACACCGAGTTCCCGGGCGGCAACCACTTTATCTGGGATCGCGTGTACGACGATCCGAAGGTGTGGGAGTGGGTGTTTGCGCAGCGGCGGCCGGGCGCGAGCAGTGAGGTCGTGACTGAGAATCAGGGGGAAGATGCCGAGGTGGAGGGTGGTGGCGCGGGGGATGAGCGCGGGGATGAGTAGGGTTTGCGGCTAATTGCGTGGGTTGGAAGGGGGTGGTTGGACTGCCTGCCTGCGGATTCGTAGCGGCCCTTGCGCGGACGCGTCGCCCGCCCCACCCTTGGAGCTCGGCCCCACCCTTACGCGCTAGGCGATGAGATTTACGAGGCGGCCGGGGACGATGATCGTCTTGCGGAGGGGCTTGTCGCCGATCTCGCGCTGCACGGTCGGCAGGTCGCGGGCGGCGGCGACGATCGCTTCCTCGCTCGCGTCGGCGGTGACGGTAATGCGGCCGCGGACCTTGCCTTTTACCTGGACGGCGATCTCGACGGTTTCGTCGCGGGTGAGGTTTTCGTCGACGGCCGGCCAGCGGGCGGAGTCGTTGATGAGGTCCGCGTGCCCGAGGCGCTCCCAGAGCTCGGCGGCGATGTGCGGCGCGAAGGGGAAGAGCACGAAGAGGAAGCGCTCGAGCTGGTCGCGGCCGAGGCGCTCCGCCCGGACGGCCTCGTTGACCCAGACGATCATCTGGGCGATGGCGGTGTTGAGGGCGAAGCGGGCGAGGTCATGGGCGACCTTCTGGACGGTCTTGTGGAGCAGCCGCTCGAGGTTGGGCTCGGGCAGGTCGGTGATCTTGGGGTTGACCTTCCAGCCGGCCGGGCCGCTCTCGTCGGGGACGACGACGAGCCGCCAGACGCGTTGCAGGAAGCGGTGGACGCCGACGATGTCGCGGGTGTTCCAGGGCTTGGACGCCTCGAGCGGGCCCATGTACATCTCGTAGAGCCGCAGCGTGTCAGCGCCGTAGTCGCTGATGATCTGGTCGGGGTTGACCACGTTCTTGAGCGACTTGGACATCTTTTCGACGCTGGCGGTGAGCTTGGCGCCGGTGGTCTTGTGGACCGGCTGGTCGTCGTGGTGCTCGACCTGGTCGAGGGGGATGACCACGCCGCGCTCATCGCGGTAGGCGTAGCTCTGGATCATGCCCTGGTTGAAGAGCTTGTGGAACGGCTCGGGCGTCGAAACGTGGCCGAGATCGTAGAGCAGCTTGTGCCAGAAGCGCGCGTAGAGCAGGTGCAGCACGGCGTGCTCGGCGCCGCCCATGTAGAGGTCGATGCCGCCGACGCGTGGTTGCCCGTCGGCGTCGGGTCCGCCCATCCAGTAGCGCTCGGCGGCGGGGTCGGCAAAGCGCTGCTCGTTGCGGGCGTCGATGAAGCGGAGGTAGTACCAGCACGAGCCGGCCCACTGGGGCATCGTGTTGACCTCGCGGGTGAAGGTCTGCCCGCGACGCGTGACGGTGAGCCAGTCGGTCGCCTTGGAGAGCGGCGTCTGCGGCTCGGCGTTAGGGTCGTCGGTCGGCGTCGGGCGGAAGTCCTCCATGTGCGGCAGCGTGACGGGCAGCTCGTCCTCGTCGAGGCCGACGGCGCGGCCGTCCGCGCGGTGGACGATCGGGAAGGGCTCGCCCCAGTAGCGTTGGCGGGAGAAGAGCCAGTCGCGGAGCTTGTACTGGACGGTGCCCTCGCCGAGCTGGTGGTCCTCGAGCCAGGCGGTGATCTTGCGCTTCGCCGCGGGCGTCGGCAGGTTGTTAATATCGCAGGCGTCGTGGCGGGCGACGTCGGCGGGCGGTGAGTTGACGTTGACGCCGTCGCCGGTGAAGCCGCGCCAGTCCGCGCCGGCGGGCGGCTTCACGACCTGGACGATGTCGAGCCCGAATGCCTGGGCAAACTCGTAGTCGCGCGTGTCGTGGGCGGGGACGGCCATGATCGAGCCGGTGCCGTAGCCAATCAGGACGTAGTCGGCGACCCAGATCGGGATCCGCTCGCCATTGACCGGGTTGATCGCGAAGGCGCCGGTGAAGACACCGGTCTTGGTCTTGGTGTCGGCCGTGCGCTCGAGGTCGCTGCGGTTACGGGCCTCTGCGCAGTAGCGTTCGACGGCGGCGCGGTGCTCGTCGGTGGTGATCAGCCCGACGAGGTTGTGTTCGGGGGCGAGGACCATGTAGGTCGCGCCGTAGAGCGTGTCGGGGCGCGTGGTGAAGACGCGGATCGTCGGCGTCTCGTCGCCGATTGCATGGTCGAGGCGGAAGTCGACGTAGGCGCCCGCGCTGCGCCCGATCCAGTTGCGCTGCATGAGCTTGATCGGCTCGGGCCAATCGAGCGGGTCGAGGTCGGCCAGCAGGCGCTCGGCGTACTCGGTGATCCGCAGCATCCACTGACGCAGCGGGCGGCGGTAGACCGGGTGGTTGCCGCGCTCGCTGCGGCCTTCGTTGGTGACCTCTTCGTTGCTGAGCACGGTGCCGAGCGCGGGGCACCAGTTGACGGGCACCTCGGCGAGGTAGGCGAGGCGGTGCTCGTCGCGGTAGTCCTCGACCGCCGCCTGGCCTTGCGCGGTGATCTCCGGCGGGGTCGGGAGCTCGTCGATCGGGCGGGCCTTCCCGACGACCTGCCGCCCGTCGGCATCGGTCCAGGTGTGCTCCGGGTCGTACCAAGCGTTGAAGAGCTGCAGGAAGATCCACTGCGTCCAGTGGTAATAGTCCGGGTCGCAGGTCGCGACCTCGCGCGACCAGTCGTAACCGAGCCCGATCATGCGGAGCTGGCGCTTGTAGGTCTCGATGTTCTTCTGCGTCGTCTCGCGCGGGTGGACGCCGGTCTCGACCGCGTACTGCTCGGCCGGCAGCCCGAACGCGTCCCAGCCCATCGGGTGGAGCACGTTGTAGCCGCGCATCCGCATGTAGCGGGCGATGATATCCGAGGCGATGTAGCCCAGCGGATGCCCGACGTGCAGCCCGGCGCCGGACGGGTAGGGGAAGAAGTCGAGCACGTAGAACTTCGGCTTTTCGCTGCCGGACTCGCCGGGGTTGGCCGCCCGGTAAACGCCGGCCGCCTCCCAAGCCTGCTGCCACTTGGGCTCAATCGCGTTGAAGTCGTAGGCGTCACTCATGGCGGCTCGCTGGCGGCGCGGGGCGACGAAAAGGGAAGGCTAGCCGGCCATCGGCTGCGCAGGCCGATAGCCCGCGCGGGCCTCGATGCTCTCCGGGTTAAACCACTGGCCCTGCAGAAACCGCAGCTCCATGCCGAGCGACTGTTGCAGCAGCTGCAACCGCTGCTGCTCGAACTGCTGCTCGTAGACCGGGTTGACCTGCGTGACTTCCGCGACGAGCCAGACCTGGCTCATCGGCGAGCCGGCCACGAAGATCCGCTCGCTCAGCGGCTGCGCGCCCAGGTCCTCGGCCGCGAAGATCTCCTCGGCCAGACTGGGCGGCGGTTGGATCCCGCCACCCAGGAACTGTCGCGCCCGCGTGAAGAGCGGCGGTTCGCTCGGCGTAAACAGGTTTCGCGCTCGCCGCGTCGTGTCCGATTGCTCGTCTTCCAACAACAGCATCTGCTGCAGGACCTCGGCCGTGGCCGTCGCCTGCTCGAGCCCGTTCTCGCGGGCGAGGTCGGCCAGGCGGCGGGCCTGTTCTTCGGCCAGCTGGTACGCCTGCACCAGCTTCCAGTCTTCGATCACCTGCTCGCGGAGCCCCTCGCCATCGTCGAGCGACTCGGGCGGCGCGCTCGGACGCGCGTCGACCACGCGGAAAAAGTAGGCCTGCCCGCCGGCGGGTTGGCCGCGCCCGCCGCGCGTCAGCATCACCGGGCTCGGCTCGTCAATGCTCAGCACGAACCTTTGGCCGGGCGCCGGGTTCTCGGGAATCTGGTAGAGCGGCGGCACGCGGAACGCCAAGTCGGGCAGGGTGACGCGACCTTGCCCCTGGACGACACTGAGCTGCGCGAGCCGCGGCCGCTGGCGGCGGAGCTCCTCTGGGCTGACGAATTCCGTGACGCCGCGCTGCACCGGGAACGGGTTGGCGGGGCGATTGGCGAGCTCCTCGAAGCTGAGCAGGCTGCCCTCGGGCGGGCGCTGGTTGAAGCCGTCCTCACCGCGGGGCGTGGCGAACCAGGGCGCGACGGCCGCCTGGCGCAGCTCGTTCACCAGCCGTTGGGCCGCCGCGACCGCCCGCTCTTCGCGGAGGTCGTCTTTTACCTGCTCCTCGGCTTCCTGGAAGGTCATCGGGACCGTCTCGGTGGCGGTCGGCTGGCCGCCGTCTTCGGCGACGGGGACCTCCTTGGTGTACTGCTCGGGGTTCTGCTCGAAGTGCTCACGGGCCTCGGCCTCGCGGATGCGGATCGTCTCCTTGATCCGCGCCGGGTCGACCGTGAGGTACTCGATCTTCACCCGGTCCGGCCGGCGATAGCCGAACGAGAGCCCGTCCTCGGTGTGGTTGGTGAAGCGGGTGCGGGCCGCCTCGAAGAACGTTTGCAACTCCTCCTCGGTCGGCTCGGGCACGTCATCAACAAATGCCTCGGCCAGCAAGACTGACGTCAGCACGTCGGCGTCCTGCCGCTGCGTCGCGAACTGGTGCTTCAGCCGCGGCAGGCTCGTGCCCAGCGCGGCCGTCTGCACGTTCGCGAGCCGGTTGATCGCGACCCACTCGCCGATCGTCGCGTACATGTCGTCGTAGCTCATGTGCAGGCGCTCGTTGAGCCGCCGCAGCTGTTCGTCGATGTTCTCGAGGGTCGCGAGCTGCTCCTTCACGTAGTCGTTGCCGATGGAGATGCCCGCCCGGCGGGCCTCCTGCCGGAGCAGATGCACGTGCAAGTCGGTCAGCCCCCGCGGCATGCCGAGCCCGACGCCCGTCACCAGCGAGGACAGCTGGCGGGCCGAGTTGATGTCGTTGGCCGTCACCGGCTCGCCGAACGCCGAGCCGACCCGGGCGCTGGCAGCGGCCCGGCCGCGGACGTTGAAGAACTCCGGCGGCAACAGGAAGGCGACCAGCAGGCCGGCCATGAAGATCATCAGCAGAACATTGCCGTACTTCCGCATCCATTTGTTGAGATTCATATGCTCTCCGCTGCCGCTGCGTGGCGGGACGGGGCCCGCGGTGCCGCCCACAATTGGCCGAGTCCGGCATGATACGGGCTGACCCCAGGGTGACAAGGCCGGCGGCCAGGCCCGCCGGGACGCTTATCGGCGGCCGCGAGCCGATAAAGGCCCTGGGCGACCGCCTCGGCCGGGCGTCTGCCCGGATTTCGCCCGCCCGGCTTGCCTCGGTGGTCCGGCGAATCCCATCTTTGGGGTGGAGAATCCTTGCTGGACAGGGAGGTTGGTCATGCCTCAGCAACTAAAAACGCTACGGCGGCGACTCGCGCGGCTGACGTGCGACGAAGCGGCCGTTTCGACGACTGAATACGCTGTGATGACGGCGTTGATCGTGCTCGTGTCGATGGCGGTGATCAGCAGTGTCGGAAACCGCTTGTACGACATTTACGACGTGCTCGACGCGGCCTTGCCGAGCTGACGCCGGCTGTGGGGGCGGCCGAGCGGTCGCCCAAAGTGTTCCTCCTTCCCCAATCGACAGGCCACCCGTCAGCGCGGGCTGACGGGTGGCCTGTTGTGTTCGTCGGCGTGGGCCCCGTGGGGCGGGGCGGCTCCGGGGTCAGGCTCGCGGGTGCGCCTTCTGGTACTCCTCCTTCACCGTTTCGCCGGTGAGGTGGGTGTAGATCTGGGTGGTGCTCAGGCTCTGGTGGCCGAGCATCTCTTGGACGCTGCGGAGGTCCGCTCCGCGTTGCAGCATGTGCGTCGCGAAGCTGTGCCGCAGGGTGTGGGGGCTGATCGCCAGGTCTAGCCCGGCGTCGAGGAGGTACTTGTCGAGCTTGCGGCGGACGCTGCGGGTGCTGAGCCGCTGTCCGTGCTTGTTGATGAACAGGGCGTCGGCGTCGAACGCGGTGCTGCGCGGGTCGTTGCGGCGCATGTCGAGGAACTGGAGGATCGCCTGCACCGCGCCGGGGCCGACGGGGATGATGCGCTGCCGGCGGCCTTTGCCGCGGACGCGGATCGAGTTCGTGGAGAAGTCGACGTCGCTGATGTCGAGCGCGACGAGCTCGCTGACGCGGATCCCGGTCGAGTAGAGCGTCTCGAGCATCGCGCGGTCGCGGGCGCCGAGCAGCGTCGTCGTGTCCGGGTTGGCCAGCAGCCGGTCGATGTCCTCGATCGTCAGCGACTTCGGCAGGCGCTTGTCCTGCTTGGGGGTGCGGATCGAGGTCACGGGGTTGTCGGTCAGGTAGCCGCGGCGGACGAGGAACTTGTAGAAGCTCCGCAGGGTGGCCAGCTTGCGGGCGGCCGTCGACTTGCAGTAGTTCTTCTCGCCGAGGTAGTTCATGAACAGGCGGACCAGCTCGGTGTCCGTCCCCAGCAGCAGCCGGTTGATCTCGTCGTGCGAGAGGTCGGCGAGCGGGGGCTGTTTGCCATTGCCGTTGCCGTTGCCAGTCGGGACGGCGGCGGCCGGCGCGGGGGTGCCGGCAGGGGTGGCCCGCCGGACGAGGTATTCGCAGAACTGCTGCAGATCGGCCGCATAGCACCGGGAGGTGTGCGGTGAGAAGTGTCGCTCCGCGACAAGGTAATTGATGAACCGCTGGATGAGGCTGTCTTGATCGTTCATCTGCCTGCCATCACTTCCGGCGATACTCTCGATCCAAGGGGCGGCGGCGCCGTTCCACCGTCGCGATTTCCGCCGCGCTCCACCGCGACGTGTCCAGGCGCAGCCTCCGGCTAGCGACTGGGATGCAGCTTGCCCTGCAACGAACAGCCCATCTGGTAGCTGAGGACCGTCGCGTCGAACCAGTCGAGCGGCTGGTCAGCTCGCTCGGCGTAACGCACCAGTGCCTGCAGCACCGCAACTTCCTGGCCCTCGGCATAGCGGAAGAGGTACGTATGCTCCCCCTTGCGAAGGCTCAGCAGTCGACGCGGAGTGCTCATGGCGCCTCCCCGCCAACCACTTTCGCACGGTGGCTGTCGTGCACCTGTAACATCGTCCGGAAAGCCGACCAGGCACAGTAACGGACGAACTGTTTCTGCGATTCAAGGTACAGCCGCCAGCCGTACGCACTTTGCGCGCCTGCCCGCCGGGCGGCATACGCCTGCACGTCTCGCTGCACGTCGTTGGCCGCCGCGTTGAACACCTGCTGCACCTGGAAAACCGGGCCGCGATCGTCGATTGATAACGCGTGCTGCCCGCCCGTCGGCTCGCGCGACGCCAAAACCGGATCCAGGAACGCTGCTTCCACCGCCCGCGGGGCCGAGTACCACTGCAGCACCAGCCCGACCCGCGGCGGCACGTAGGGGTCGTACTCCGTGATCGCCGCCACCACCGTGGCGTCGGCGTCGAACTCTCGCGCCAGCAGCTCGGCCTCCAGCGGCGTCTCCACCTGCCCCAGCCCCAGCCGCTCGAGCGCCGCCAGCGTCAGGTTGACCGGCACCACCGCTACGCCGGGAAAGTCCTGCATCTCGGCTGCCATGATGTCCGTGAGCTGGAGCGGGTCGAGGGAGGCGTGGTCGCTGAGGTTCAACACCGGGGCGAGAACGATCACGGTGTCCGCTTGGGGGCGCTCCCGCCGGGCCTCCGCCTGGCGGTCGGATTGCTGGCTGCATCCCATCAGCGTGCTGGCCGTGATTGCTGCGAACGCCGCCATTACACGGGTCTCCATCCCACGCCTGCGGCGTGAGTCGGGTGCCCCGGCGGCCCACCGACGCATTCTACGGAACGCGTGAGTGTCCGGTAAGCACGTGGTTTTGAAGGCGTTAACGAGCATTCAGCCATCCCTGGCCAGTCTCAAGCCGCCGGCGGTGGGCGGCTCGGCCGATTCCCTACGGTTGTTGCTCAGTAGCTCCGGGAGCGATTCTGGCACCACTGCGGCTTACCTGCGGCGTCTGCACGTCGCCCGGGTTCGCGTTCGCGGTTACGGTCGAGCGGGTCGACCAGATGTTCTCCGTGCCCTGACGGGTGGAGACAAAGTAGATCCGATTTGTCGCACTCCAGGCCGGATTGAACGACGGCGACACGCTGTCGGTGATCTTGAACCGCTGGCCGTCGCGGGCGCCGACGACCCAGATCTCCGCGTGCGTGCGCGGCGGGGTCGGCTTGCCGTCGACGGCGGGCTGCGGAATGTCGCGGACCTCGCAGTAGACGATCATTTCGCCGTCCGGCGACCAGCGCGGCGCGATGCAGGCCGAGCGGGCGCTGTGGGCGATCTCGGTCGGGCGGCGGGCCTCGCCGTCGACGAGGTCGATCGTCCAGACGCTGAACCACCGCGTGCCCCGCTCACGGGCCCGCTGAAACGCGATCTGTTCGCCGCTCGGGGACCAGGCCGGGAACATGCCGTACGTCAGGAAGCGGCGCAGCCCGGGTTGTTCGACAGAGAGCGTCCAGAGCTCCCACCGACGCTGCCGGGGCGACCACTGCGAGAAGGCGATCTGCTGGCCGTCGGGCGACCAGCTCGGGGCGATCTCGTCGTTGGGCGTGAAGGTCAGCTGCCGCAGCCCCGTCCCGTCGCGGTTCACCAGCCATAAGTCCCAGTTTCCGCTGCGGTTAGAGCTGAAGACCACCTGCTCGGCGTTGGGACTGTAACGCGGCTGGATGTCGTCCGCGGGGTCGCTGGTGAGCTGCATGACGGCCGTGCTGTCGACCTGCTTGATGTAGATGTCGGGGTGGACCGAGTTGCGGGTCGAGGCGAAGACCATCTCCTCGCCGATCGCGTCGAGATCTGGGTCGAAATCGAGGCCGTCATGCGTGAAGGTGTGGCGGGTGAAGTTCCCGACCATCCGGTTCTCATACGGCACGTGGTCGTAGGCCGGGTTGTCACCGTGAAAGCCGAAGGCCGACGGCGTGGTGCCGCGTTCCTGGAACTCGGTCGGCTGGAAGGCGATGGGGTCCGACGGCCAAGGGCTCGGCCTGGGCGGCGTCGCGCAGCCAACGAGGGACATGAGCGCCGGCACGGCACCCACGAGAGCCAGGCAACGAATCGGATGCGGCCGCGTCATCATGCTCCCTCAGACCGGGTCGGCGATTGCGGGACGGCTTGTCGTCCGTGGTATCGGCTCCCGGTTCGGCGTCGGCCAGTAATGAGGACGGTCGGGCACCGGCAACGACGACTGCTGGGAGTTATCGGCGGAAGGGTGGGGGCGTGTTCATATCGGACGCTGATCGGGGTAGTTTCTGCCGCCTGGTGAGCCCCCAGCGGTGATGGGTTGGCGTGGCCAAGGTCAGGTTTGCCGGTCAGCGGGGGGCGGTCGCCGCGGGGGCGGCGGCCAGGCTCGATATCGGCTGCTCCGAGGCGCCGGCTTGCTCGAGGGCTTCGAAGACCACCTGGCGCGAGAGGAGTTCGGGGAGGATAATCGGCTCCGACGGTCGGCCGGCCGGATAGACGACATTCAGCGGGACGCCGTCGCGGCCGTGCGAGCGAATCTCGGATTTCATCTCAGGATCCATGGCGGTGAAGTCAGCCTTGATCGGAACAATGTTGCGTTGGGCGAAGGCATCGGCCATCGCGTCGGTGTCGAGGACGAGCTCCTTGTTCGCCTGGCAGGTCAGGCACCAGGTGGCAGTGTAGTCGACGTAGACGGTGTAGCCGTCGGCCGCGAGCTGCTCGGCGATGCCGGCTTGCCAGTCCCGCCACTCGATGCGGCCGCTGTCCTCGAAGGCCCAGATGCCGTAGGCCCAGCCGACGAGGATGACGCTGAGGGCGCCGATCCAGAGGCCGGCGCTCTTCGGCGCCGGCGTGTTGAGCTTGGCCTGGCCGATGAGCCACGCGCCGAAGCCGACGCACAGCAGGAACAGCAGCGAGCCGACGAGGATCTCGGGTTCGACCTGCCCGCTGAGCACCAGCAGCAGCCAGACGACGACGGCCAACATGACAAAGCCGGTGACCTGCTTGAAGACGACCATCCAGTTGCCCGGCTTGGGCACGTACTTCAGCCAGGCGGGAAAGGCCGTCAGCAGGATGTAGGGGAACGCGAGGCCCAGGCCGATCATCATGATCCCGACGAACTTCAATGTGGGGGACAGCGGCAGCATCAGGCCGAGCGCGGGGGCGAGAAACGGCCCGACGCACGGTGTGGCGAGGGCGGTCGTCATCAGCCCGTTAAGAAACGCCCCGGCGTAGCCTTCGCGGCCGGCGGCGGACGCCGCGGCATTGCTGGCAAGGCCGGGGAGCTGGACCTCAAAGACGCCGAGCAGGCTGAGGCCGAAGGCGAACACCACGCCCGCCAGCGCGATGATGTACAGCGGCTCCTGCATCACCGCGCCCCAGGTGATGTTGAACTGCACCATGATCAGCGCGACGACCAGGAAGCTGGCCAGGATGCCGCTGACGTAGACCAGGCCCATCGCGAAGACGCGGTGGCGCGCTTCGCCGGCCTGGTTGAGGAAGCCCAGGATCTTCAGCGAGATCACCGGCAGCACGCACGGCATGATGTTCAGCACCAGCCCGCCAAGAAACGCGAGGCCGAAGATCCACAGGACGTCGGCGAGGTTCGCGGTACTGCCGCCGGCCGCGGTGTCGCCGGCCGCGGTCAGCAGCTTCTCGGCTTCGTCCGCGGCGGCGTTGGCGACGGCGGCCTGGCCGGCAGGGACAACCTCGAAGGTGGCGAACGCTTCGGCCATCTGCGGCATCTCGCAGACGCCGGCGTCGTTACAGGCTTGGTACTCGATCAAGACGCGGATCGACTTGGGGCCGATTTCAAGCTGGGGGTCGGTGATCTCGATCGGCGTGGCGATGGCGATCTCGCCGGCGTACTGGCGGACGGTGCCGAGGCCGGGCTGCTCGACGCGCTTGGGCGTCGGCCAGCGTTGCGCGTCCTCGACGATGTTGATGCCGTCGGGGCGCTCGATGAAGAGGCGGAGCGGGATCAGCCCCTCAACACCGGGGTTGCGGGCCTGAATGTGCCAGCGGTCCTCGATGTCGAGGCGGAGGTAGAGCGTGGCATCCGTGTCTTTCGGCAGTTTTTCGTGTGAAAGGAACGCCGTGCTGCCGGTGAGCCGCGGGGCCGCGGACAACTCGGGCAGGCGGTTTTCCTGCGACTGTTGAAAGAGCGCCGTGTGCTGGGGCGCGCCTTGCTCAGCGGCAATCGACAGCTCGAGCGTGACCTCGTTTTCGAACGGGAGACACGTGCCATCGTCCTCGCAGACCAGGCCATCGACGGTGCCCGGAATCTTCAGCGTCTGGCCGGCCGTGACGTCCGAACCGACGCGGAGCGGGAGCAGCAACACGAGTTCGTCCGCGTGGCCGAGGTAGCGGAGGCCCGCGGCTTCGCCGTAGGTTGGGAGCGGGAACTGCGCGCGGCCGACGCTGAGGCCGTCCGGCAGGTCGAGGTTGACGCGTGTCGGCAGGCCGATGCCGCCGAGCGTGATCGGGTAGTACACGTGCCAGTTCGGGCGGATCGTGAGGCGGGCGGCGAGCAGGGTCTCGCTGCCGGGCGCGACGGCCGCGTGTTGAGCAAGCAGCTCCGAGGCGACCAGTGGCTGCTCGGATTTTTCCTGGGACTGGTTGCCGAGCGAGAACTGGGCGGCAGCCGTTGAGCTGCCGAGCACGACCGCGATCAATCCCGCAAGCCACCTGAAGCGTGCACTCAACGTTCGATCCCTTCGCGTTACGGCTGATCGTTCTTCGAACCGGGTCCAATCCCGGCCGCGCGACAATGAACCGGCTAGCGCCGAGGCCTATTCCGACGCCCGGCGGATCACGGGCCGGGGGGCCGACCACGTCTCTATCCGTTGCTGATATTAGCCGACTGGGAACGTCGGCGGAGGCGGGCGTTAGAAGCGGGTCTGGAGGGGCGGCGCGGAAGCCCCGTCGAAGCGGATGACGAACTGGTCGAAGAGGTGCTCGCCGGTTGGCCCGGTGAATTGGGCCTGGAGGATGTACTCGCCGGCGGGCAGGTCGTTTTTTTCAAGTGGGAAGCGGTAGTAGCGGGCGTACTCGTCCCAGTAGCGTTGTTGCTGCTCTTGCGAGCGGACCGGCACCCGCCAGTAGGCCAGGCGGTCGCCCATCATCAGCCCGCCGGCGACCCGCCGCTCGTAGAGCTCGAACTGGAAAATGCCCACGACCTTGATCGGGTGGCCGGTGGCATCGTCGGCCGCCAGGATGACCTCGATCGCGTCAGCGGCCCCGTTGCCCGTCTGGCTGACCGGCTGGGTGAATGACTGCACCTCGATCGCCCGTGGGGCCATCAGGTCGACCCAGGCGGCCATCTCGATGTCGCCCGGTGTGCCGCGGTTCTGCTGCGAGCAGCCCGCGAGCAGCCCGCTGCCGAGAATCAGCATGCCGATGAGGGTGCGGTGCATGGATCCTGTTCCGCTGATGATGACTTCCCCCGGTCAAGGTCCCGTCCGCCTTGGGTTGCGGTTTATATCGGATCGCCCGAGCGGATGCGACGGCAAGCCGCGGCGCGGCTGAAAAAGACCGGTAATCTTTGGTCTCAGAGTCACAGACCGAAGATCGTAGCGCGCTCGATGAGACGAGGACGGCACCGATAAATTCCCGCTCGAAACCGCGATATTTGACCAGTTTCAGATACCTGGATCAGGGCGGGGGGTTTCGATGCGCTCGAAGATAAATACCAGTTGACCCGTGTCGGTTTCGGGTGCGGCGGGCGCGAGGGTGTAATAGTCCCAGACCGCGTGCAGCGTCCAGGCTCCGCTCGCCGCGACGGCTTTGGCCAGGCTTTCGCGCGTATACCGCCGCATCTCGTAATCGCTGACGATGTCGTAGCTTTTGCCGTCGGCCTCGACGATGTGCATCACGATCCGCAGCAGCGTGGTGCCCGGCGTGAAGCCCGGCTGCCGCAGGTCGAAGCAGGCGGTCGAGATCAGCGTCCCGTCGCGCTCCAACTCCCAGTGGTTGTGCTCGTCGAGCTCGACCGGGGGCTCGCCCACCGCGATGCCCAGCAGCAAGAGCCCGCCTGGGCGCAGGGCGGCGTGGAAACGCTGCAGGGCAGCTTTGGCCGCTGTTGGGGTCGTCAGGTGTCGGAAGCTGTCCATCAACGCGACGACGGCGTCGACCCGCTCGGGCGGCTGCCAGCTCCGAACGTCCCCGAGGTCGAAGAGCAGTTCGCCGGGCCGGTCTGTGGCGGCGGCCTGCCGTTCACGGGCGTAGGAGAGCATCGCAACGTTGTCGTCCACGCTGTAGACGCGGTGACCGGCGGCTGCCAGCGGGAAGCTGAGCCGCCCCGTCCCGCAGAACGGTTCGTAGAGCGTCAGCGGGGCCCGCAGCCCGTGCTCTAGGCCGGTCTGGATAACGAAGTCGATCTCGGCACTGGTGTCCCAGCCGAAGGCGATGTCGTAAAGCCGCGGGTAGTCGTAGAGGTGTCCGTTGGCCATGGCTGCTCGAAGGGATACGCTAACACAATCTTTCCCCGCGGGAAGCACTTGCTCGCGTTCGCAGGCCGTTAGGATGTCCTCCGGCGTGGCCGCGTTCCCACCCGCCGAGCACCCGCTTCGCGACAGGTCGCCGATGAATCGCCAGATCCTGCATGTCGACATGGACGCCTTCTTCGCGGCCATCGAGCAGCGCGACTTCCCCGCGCTACGTGGGCGACCGGTGCTGGTCGGGGGCGGTGCCGACCAGCGCGGCGTCGTGGCGACGGCCAGCTACGAGGCCCGCCCGTTCGGCTGCCGCAGCGCGATGCCGACGGCCCAGGCGCTGAAGCTCTGTCCGGACGCGGTGCTGGTTCGGGGGCGGATGGAGGTCTACGCGGCCGAGTCACGGACGATCCGGGCGATCTTCGAGCACTTCACGCCCGAGGTCGAGCCGCTGAGCATCGACGAGGCGTTCCTGGACGTGACGGGCTCGCAACGCCTGTTCGGCAGCGGGGTCGAGATCGCCCGGCGGATCAAGGCGGCGATCGTGGCCGAAACGCGGCTGAC
>CAZCKC010000059.1:0-19965 GCA_964499235.1 uncultured Planctomycetales bacterium
GCCCGCCACCTCGACCTGCCGTGCTGCTACCTCCGCCACGGCCTGATCGATCCCGACGTCGCCCGCCTCCTCAGCCGCGAGGAGGCCGCCCGCCTCAAGGCCCTGCCCCTCTTCAAGGTCGGCAACGTCCTTACCGTCGCGCTGGCCGAACCGCAGAGCCTCCGCACCATCGACCAGCTCGCCCGCCTCACCGGCTGCGAGATCAATCCCGTCCTCAGCCTCGAGAACAACCTCCACGAGTACCAGGAAAAATACCTCGGCCAGCAGGTCGACATCGACAGCTTCCTCGTCGGCCTCACCGACTCCGACGTCGAGGTCGTCGAACAGGAGAACGTCGACGACGAGCCGCTCCACGAGCTCGGCAAGATGGTCGCCGGCAGCCCCGTCATCAACCTCGTCAACCTCGCCGTCCTCACCGCCATCAAGGACGGCGCCAGCGACATCCACGTCGAGCCGACCAAGAAGGCCACCCTCATCCGCTACCGCATCGACGGCCAGCTCCGCGAGCTGATGAGCGCCCCCCAGGGCATGCACGCCGCGATCGTCTCCCGCATCAAGGTCATCGCCAAGATGGACATCGCCGAGCGCCGCCTCCCCCAGGAAGGCCGCATCCACGTCATCGCCGAAGGCCGGGAGATCGACCTCCGCGTCTCCTCCATGCCCACCCTCCTCGGCGAAAAGGTCGTGATCCGCGTCCTCGACAAGGCCGGCCTGCAGGTCTCACTCGAAAACCTCGGCCTGCACGTCCACCAGCAGGAAGCCTTCCGCCGCGTCTTCGCCAAGCCCCACGGCATCGTCCTCGTCACCGGCCCGACCGGCAGCGGCAAGACCACCACCCTCTACTCCGTCCTCGACGTGCTCTCCACCCCCGAAAAGAACACCGTCACCATCGAGGACCCCGTCGAGTACCAGCTCGACCAGATCAACCAGATCCAGATCAACGAGGCCACCGGCCTCACCTTCGCCCGCGCCCTGCGCTCAATCCTCCGCCAGGATCCCGACATCATCATGGTCGGCGAGATCCGCGATAACGACACCTGCCGCGTCGCCATCCAGGCCGCCCTCACCGGCCACCTCGTCCTCTCGACCCTCCACACGAACAACGCCCCCAACGCCTTCGTGCGCCTCGCCGACATGGGCATCGAACCCTACCTCCTCGCCAGCGCCTTCAACGGCGTCATCGCCCAACGACTCGCCCGCACCATCTGCCCGCACTGCCGAACGTCCTACTACCCGCCCGAATCCGCCCTCCGCGACGCCGGCTGGCAAGACCGCGGCGACCAGGTCTTCTACAAGGGCGAGGGCTGCCGCCAATGCCACGACAGCGGCTACCGCGGCCGCCACGGCCTCTTCGAGATCCTCGAGGTCACCGAAGACCTCCGCGAATGCATCCACGACCTCGACGACGAGGCCTCGCTCATCCGCGTCGCCCGCCGCGAAGGCTGGCGCCCCCTCCGCGACGAGGGGCTGGTCCTCGTCGAGAACGGGCGTTCGACCCTCGAGGAAGTCCTCCGCGTCACCCACACCGAGTCGGACGCCCGCAACCGCGCCGAAACCAAGACGCCCGTCGCGGCAGGAGGCTGATCGGTGCGCTACCAGATCGAAGCCATGAACCCCACCGGCGGCATCGTCACCGACGTGATCGACGCCGACTCCCGCGGCCGCGTCGCTCAGGAGCTCCGCGAGCGCGGCCTGCTGATGATCAAGTGCGTCGAAGCCGCGACCACGCCCCGCAGCACCGCCTCCTTCACCGTCCGCCAGAAAGTAACCGACGGCGACCTCGTCCTCTTCGCCCGGCAGATGAAGATGCTGCTCACCTCCGGCGCCGCGCTCGTCCCCGCCCTCGAGGCGGCCGAAGCGCAGAACGAGCGTCCCCCCGTCCGGCGCATGGTGGCCGCCCTCCGCGCGCACGTCGAAGGCGGCCAGACCCTCACCGACGCGATGGCCGCCCAGGCCGATATCTTCCGCCCGGTCTACCGCAGCATGATCGCCGCCGGCGAGGCCACCGCCCGCCTGCCCGAGGCCTTTGGCCGCCTGGCCGACCTCACCCAGCGGCAGGTCCAACTCCGCCGCGCACTGGCCGCCGCGCTGGTCTATCCGGCCGTCCTCTCCGTGCTCTGCACCGGCGTGATCGCCGTGCTCATCGGCTTCGTCGTCCCGCGCTTCCGCAAGCTGTTCCTCAACCTCAACAGCGACCTGCCCGCCAGCACCGAGCTGATGTTCGCGGCCGCCATGACCATCCGCAGCGGGTGGCCGCTGCTGCTCGGCGCGCTCGTGCTCATGGTGGCCGGACTCGTAATCGGACTGCGCTTGCCACAGGTCCGCCGCCGGCTCGCGCAGGTCAGCCTGCACCTGCCGCTCGTCGGCGGGCTGATCGCCAAGGTCGAGCTGGCCAAGATGCTCCGCGTCTGGGCCGCAATGCTCCGCTCCAACGTGCCGCTGCTGGATACACTCGAGCAGTCGCGGGCGGCCGTCCGCAACCCCGTCTTCGTCGACCTGCTCACCCGGCTGGAAGACAACGTCTCGAGCGGCGGACGCATCGGCCAGACCCTCGCCCAGTGCCCGCACGTCGAGCGCATCGCCGCCAGCGCCATCACCACCGGCGAGGAAAACGGCAAGCTCGGCGAGGCGGTCGAGTTCGTGTCCGGCTGGATCGACGACGAGACCACCCAGACGATCAGCAGCCTGACCCGCATCGCCGAGCCCGTCCTGCTCGCGGTCATGGGCCTCGTCGTCGGCCTGGTCGCGCTCTCGCTGTTTCTGCCGCTCTTCGATATCGCGACGGCCGGGGCCTGACGGAGACCAACCGTGTTCAAGCGCTGGTCGCAACGGGATTCAGCAATCACCTTCGACGTCGGGACCACCGGCGTCCGCGTGTGCCAGCTCAGGCGCCACGGCCGCGGGCTCGCCGTCCGCGACACGCTCCAGGTCCAACTCGACGAGCGCTGCCTCGACGGCTCGCAGCGAATCGACCGGCTCGCCCGGCTCATCCAGCAAGGCCAGTACCACGGCCGCTCCGTCGCCCTCGTCACCTCGCCGCCGACCACCCTGTTCCACGCCCTGCGGGTGCCGAGCAACCTCCTCGCCCACGGGCCCGCCGAGGTCCAGCAAGCCCTCGCCTGGGAGATCGCCCGCGAAATCCGCGCCGCAGGCCAGGTCCTCGAGGTCCGCTACTGGACCCTGCCCCCCGGTCACGCCGAGGGCGTCAACGTGATGGCCGTCGCGCTCGCCCGCGAAGAGGCCGACCGCTGGCACGCGGCCTTCGCCCGCCACGGCCTCCAGCTGACCCGAATCGACGTGGCGCCCTGCGCCCTCGCGCGCGCCGCCGGTTGGACGTGGCAGCCGCAGCCTGCTGACGCCTGGCTGCTGGTCGACCTCGGCGCCACCCGCACCACCATCACCGTGATGCTCGGGACGACGCCGGTGTACGTGCGGCCGGCGCCCGTCGGGGCCGCCCACTGGACCACGCGCATCAGCCACTTCTTCGACATCAGCGAACCCGAAGCCGAAACGCTCAAAAAGGCCACCCGGCTCGAGCCGACCAGCCGGGGCGTCCGTCGCGGCGGCGACCCCGGCGCGATGGGGGCCGAAGACCTCGGCGCAGTGCTGTTCAGTGTCATCCGCGAGTCGCTCGAAGGCCTCGTTCGCGATCTGCAACTCTGCCTGGCGTACGTGCAGGGCAGCTATCGCGAGGCCCGACCGGCCCGCGTCATCCTCGGGGGCGGCGGCGGCGAACAGGCCGGCCTCCGCGAGTACCTCGCGCAACGGCTCGAGCTTCCCGTCCAGCCCGTGCTCACCCCCGACGCGACCCCCGAGCACCGCGGTCCGCAAGCCCCGTTCGCCCTCCACGCGGCCGCGGCCGTCGCACTCGGCAGCGCCGCCTTGGAATTGGAGGGCTCAGCATGCCGGCCGTGAACCTGCTCCCCAACCGCTACGCCGATCTGCGACGCCAGCGCGGCCGCACGCGCGCCTGGGCCGGCGTCGGGCTGCTCGTTCTCGGCGTGGCGGTCCTCATGGGATCGCACCTGCTGTTCGCGCGCCATGAGGTCGAACAACTCGCCGGGGAGCTCGAGCGCATCCAAGCCCAACATCTGGAACGCAGCGCAGCCCTGGCCCGCGCCGAGCGCGAGCAACACGAACAGCTCGCCGCCGCCAACGTGATGGTGAAGCTGCGCCCGGCGCACCAGGTTCCCCGCCAGCTCCAACGGTTCTTCGCGCGGGTGCCGGCCGGCGTGGTCTTCGAGGAGATCACCGCCTGGACGCCCGGAAACGAAGCATCGCGCTCCCCGACGCGTGCGCTGGCAGCTCCCACTGAGTCCAGCCTGGCGGCGCTCGTTCGTGAAGGCCTCACGCTGAAGATCAGCGGCTACGCGCTCGGCCACGACGATCTGAACACCCTCGCCCGCGTGCTCCGCGAGCAAACGATCTGGACCGATGTCTCGCCGATTCGCGGCGAGTGGGGCCCTTATCGCCAGGGCGAAGCCGTCGCCTTCGAGCTGGTCTGTCGCACCGAGGAGACGCCGTGAAGCCCCGTCACACCCCGTTCCAGCTGTACCCGCTCGATATTGCCGGGCTCCTCGGCCTCGGCGTCGTCGCCCTGGGACTCTTCTTCGGACTCTATCAGCCGCAGCGCGCGACAGCCGCCGAGGCAGAAGACCTCCGCGCGACCGTCGCCCGTGAACGCGCGCAGCTGCAGACCACGCAACAACACCTCCGCACGCTGCTGCGACACACGCGCAAGCTGCAGCAAACGATGGCCGCGTACGAGCAACCCCCGCCCCACGTCGCCCAACTCCACGACGTCCAGCACGGGATCGTCGCGACCGCCCGCGCGGCCGGGCTCGCCGTGACCGCCGTGCTGCCGAGCGAACTGCAAACCCGGCCGGAGTGCCTGACGAGCGACATCGAGATCCGCGCCGAGGGAAACGCCACCGCGTTTATCGCGGCGCTTGATCAGCTAGGCCGCGCTTACCCACACCACGCGCTGCGAGGGTTCTCCCTGAAACAGCCGGTCGCCGGCGCCGACTCCGCCTGTTCGATTGCAATGCAGCTGCAGCTCTTCGTCCTGCCGAAAACCGCTCAGCCCGTCGTGGCCGCAGCCGGGGAGCCGACGCCATGACACGCATCACCAGCCGCCAGAGACTGTTGCTCGGCGCCCTGACGCTCGTGGGCGGAGCGGGTGCGATCGACCTGCTGGTCGACACGCCGGCGCCCACCGCCGCCCAGGCCAGCGCCCGTCCTGGTATCGTGGTTCCCCGGGTGGTCTCCGGTGATGTCGAAGCGCTCATCACCGCATTGCAGTTCGACTCCGCGCAGCGCCCGCCGTTAAACAGCGACCTGCCGCGCGACCCGTTCGTCCTCAGCCCCGCGCTCGCGGCCGTGGTCGCCCCCGCGCTGCTGGAGCCGGAGGCGGAAGCGGCCGCCGTCGCGGTGCGCGCCACGCTGGAGCTTTCGGCCGTCATTACCGGACCGCGCCCGCTGGCGGTGATCAACGACCAGATCGTCTCGGTTGGCGCTGTCGTCGCGGAATGGGAGGTGAAGGCGATCGACGCAGCGGGCGTGACATTGCGGCAGGGGGCGCAATCCGTGCAGCTGCGGCTGGCGGACGACCGGGACGGGGTCGCTCCGTGAGCGCCTGAAAATGCAACCCGCGGCGCGCGCGACTTTTGAAGCCGAGCCCGGATCCGGACGAAGAACAAGATGATCAGAGGGGGGTCGAGGACCGGACGCCGGCGAATCCGCCGCGTTCGGGGCCGCTTTCAGCACAAGTGAGACAACCATGCAGTCGATCCGTTCGCAGCGCAGCCGGGGCTTTTCACTCGTCGAGTTGGTCGTCGTCATTGTGATCATCGGGATCCTGGCCGCGATGGCGATCCCCCGCCTGAGCCGGGGCTCCTCGGGGGCGGCCGACGCCGCACTCTCCGGCAACCTCGCGGTGATCCGCAACGCGATCGAGATGTACGCGGCCGAGCACCGGAACACCTATCCGGGTCCGACAGCCGAAAAGTTCGAGCAGCAACTGACGAGCTACACCGACCTGGGCGGCAATGTTTCCGCCAACCGCAACAGCACGCACCTCTACGGCCCGTACCTGCAGGCCATCCCGCCGATGCCGATCGGTGATCCGTCGCAGCCGACCGCCGTGCTGATCGACGCGTCCAACTCGCCGCCGGTGGTAGCGACCGGTGGTGGCGAAGGGTGGCTCTACAACCCGTCAACCGGCGAGTTCATCGCAAACACGAGCGACACGGACCAGGCCGGCCGGGCATTCTCGGAGTACTAACCCGCCGGCCGCGGGCGTCCGGCCCGCGCGGGGCTGACATAAAGCCAGCGAGCCAGGCATCGCTGCCTGGCTCGCTGCGCGTGTTCTAAACGTGGCGCTACGTTTAGGACGATCATTGTGCGAGCAGGTGTCGGGCGATCGGACTCTCGTGATCAAACCGTTCCAAGATGAGCTGAGCAACCTCGCGGGCTCGCTCAGACGCACCCACTCGAAAAGCTAGTGTAGCAACTAACTCCGCCGTGTAAATGTCATTCGAGCGAATTTCGTACGCTTGTTCGGCCAGCCGCAACGCCCGCGCAAACGCGCCACGCGCCGCCCACAACCGCGCTGACAGGACCAAGGCGTCCGCGTTGCGCTCCGCCACGGCGTCGATTTGTTCAAGCTGCGCCGCCGCCGCCGACCAGTCGCCGTGTTGCAGCAGGCAGTCCGCCAACGCCAGCCGCAACGCCGGCGCCGGCATCACGCCATCGTTGGTAATGACCTGTTCCAGCTTCTCCGCCGCGTCCGCCGCACCGCTGCGATACAACGCATACGCGTAACGCTCCAGCAACGCCGGATCGCGGTCTACCTCGCCCGCCTGCCGCCACGCCAGCGCCGCCGCACGCCAGCGACCCTGCTGCTCCAGCCACTCCGCCCGCCCCGCCTGGTACGCCGCCGTCCATCCGATCGTCGCCTCCGCTTCCGCCAGCAACGCTTCCACCGCCCCGACGTCGCCCGTCTGCAGCAGCGCCTGCAGCGCGGCCGCAAAGTACGCGACCTCGCGCGGCTGCCGGGCAAACGCCGCCAGGTACGCGTTCGCCGCTGCCGACCAGCCCTGCAGCTGCTGGTGCACGATGCCGCGCAAATAGTCAGCCTCGGCCGCACGGCTGCCCGTCAACTCGAGCGCCGCCAGAACCTCCAGCGCGCGGTGCGGTTCACCGTCGGACACCAGCAGCCGCGCGTGCATCAGCTTGAACCGATCATTCTCGGGATCGAGCGTGCGGGCCTCGTCAAGCTCAACCGCGGCTGCTTCCAGCCGACCGGCCGCAAACTGGTCCGCCGCCAGCCGGGCCTTCACCCCGGCCCGCGCCACTTGCCAGCGCTCCAGCGCCGCCGCGCGCGCTTCCTGCTGCGAGGGCGTCGCACACCCGCTGACCAGCACCCAACCGGCCAGGCCCAGCGCCAGCGCGACCCGCATCATTCCGCGTCCTCCACCGCGGGCCCCGGCAGCGGCTCCCCCCGGATCAACTTCTCGTGAACCGCCGGCCGGCCGTAATCCGGGCTCAGCTTGTCCGCGTCGGGCGCTTCCGCGAGCAACTCAAAGAGGAACTCCCGGATCCGCGCCCCGTCGCTGGCCCACAGCCGCTCCTGCAGCAGCTCCTCCTTCAGCTTGAACGCCGCCAGGTGCCGCGAGTGGTTGTGCAGCGCCATGCGGACGTTGAACAGCGCCCGGTCGGGGTACCCCGCTTCCCAGTCCTTCAGCGCCTGCTGGTAGAACCCCTGCGCCAGCCGCTCGCGCCCCGTCCCCATCAACCCCCGCCGCGACCCCACGCGGATCCGCTCAATGTCTTCCAGCATGTCGATCACGTCGGCTTGCTCGGCGGCCGGATCATCCATCACCCGCACCGTCAACAGGATGATCACCTCCTCACGAACCGTCTCCTCGTTCTGTCGCCGGAACAGCGCCCCCGCCAGCGGCACGTCGCCCAACACCGGAATCTGCGACGTCGAGCTCACCGTCCGCTCGCGGAATAACCCCCCGATCAAAACCGTGTGCCCGTCCTCGATCAGCAGCTGCGCATGCGCCTCGGTCGTCTCCTCGAACGGCAGGTTCGACGCATTCAGCCCGCCGTTGCTGTCCTTCGGGCGCACGTCCAGTCGCACCGTCCCGTCCGGATTGATCAGCGGCACCAGCTGGATCTGCGTCCCCGTCTCCAGGAACTCGACCGTCTGGATCGCCGCCGTCTCCGTCACCGTCGTCGTCAAATAGCCGTCCCGCCGACCGACGATCACCTCCGCCGGCTGCTTGTTCAACGCCACCACCTTCGGATGCGCCAGCACCGTCACGTCCGTCACATCCTCGAGCGCCCGAATAAACGCAGCCACGTTGTTCTTGATGATCCCGAACGTGAACCCGCCGTCCGGGAAGTTCCCGATCAGGTTCGAGCTCAGGTTCATCGTCGTTTCCTGAAACTGGTCCGGCGGCAACCGGCCGAGCGTTAGGTCCGCCGCCGCATTGCTCACCGAATCAACGTTCTGAAAATCAACCCCGCTCAGCAACGTGAGATCGACGCCCAGCCGGTTCTGCTCCGACAGCGTCGCCCGTAAAATCGTCGCCTCGATCAGTACCTGCCGTGGCCGCTCGTCAATGTCCTCCAACAACTCCTCGATCAACGCCAGCCGATCCGGCGCGTCGATCACCACCACGTAGTCCACCGCCGCATCACCGAACGCCGCCGTCGTCGGCCCGCTCCGCCCCCCGCCGATCCCCGCCACCGGTGCCCCGTCCGGCGCTCCCGCGTCCGCGATCCGCCCCCGCGGGCCCAGCAGACCCGCCACCGCCGCCACCGCCTGCGCCCGGTCGATGTAGTGCAACCGATAGACACGTAGCTCCGGCGGCGGCCCGTTCTCCGCCATCTCCTCCGGCGTGCCCACGTAAATCACGTTCTTGATCCGCCGGTGCGCCAGCCCGTTCGGCAGCAGAATCGCGTCCAACGCCTCCGTCAGCGTCACGTCATACAGGTTCGCCGAGACCTCCCCCGTCACCGACTTCGTCGTCACGATGTTCGCCTGCGCCTGCCGGCTGATCAGCTCCAGCGCCTCGGCGATCGGCCGCCCGGGACACCGCAACGTGATGAGCCCGGCCGAACTGACCGCGACGTCCAGCTCCGAACCCGCATTCACGACCGGCTCGGTCTGGGAAAACGCCGGGCTCAGCCCCAACCCGACCAACACCAGCCACCCCAAACAACCCGCCCGCCGCCAACCGCGCAGCGCGATCCCGGTAGACCCGCCCGAACGCAATCCCGCGTGAGCTGAATTGATCTGCACGTCCGTCTCGCCGTCCCTGGCGCCGTCGCGTGCGGCCGAATAGGTAGCGCGTGGAGGCGTCCCTGCCACGTCGTCTTAGTTATCGGCGCATCAACGACACCCCCACAGCCGCCACCCACGGTTTAAGCCCCCGCCAGCGACCCTCACGCACCCTCCGGTACATGCGTCCGCCCATAGCAAAGCCCCCGCGCACCCGACTCGATAGCACTACAGGCAACTGCGCCGACGGTCTGCGCAAAAGCTGCCTGAAAGACCCGCCATGAACCGAGCCAACCGGCACGCCAAGGCCTTCACCCTCCTCGAGCTCGTCGTGGTGATCACGATCATCACGATCCTCTCCGCCATGGCCGTCCCGCGCTTCGCCGCCTCCCTCAACGTGCAGCGGGCCGCCGCCGCGGCCGAACGCGTCGCGCAAGACCTGCAGTACGCCCAACAGTTCGCCCGCCAACACGCCTCCGCCGTCACCATCCGCTTCGCGCCGGCCGCCAACCGCTACACCCTCGAAGGCGTCCCCGACCTGAACCACCCGGAATCACTGTTCATCACCGACCTCGCCACGCCACCCCTGCAGGCCGAACTCCGGGGCGTCACGCTCACCACCGGCACGACCCTCACCTACAACGGCTTCGGCTTGACCACCAGCAAGGGCTCCATCGCCGTCGCCTGTGGCGCCGTCCTGCGCACTGTCGTCGTCGCACCGCCCGACGGCCACGCCACGGTGGTGGCGCCATGAAGAAGCCAATCGGCCACGCCGCCTGCGCCGTCACGCTGGTCGAGCTCGTGCTCAGCGTGACCGTGCTGACGCTCCTGCTCGCCGCCATTTCCTCCGCCATCATCCTCGCCACCCAGGCCGTGCCGACCGAAGACGCCGCCGCCGTGGTCGCCGGCCAACAGCGCCGCATCCTCGCGCAATTCGCCGACGAGCTCCGCTTCGCCACCGCCGTCGCCGCCGCCACCGCAACCGAGCTCGCCTTCACGACTCAGGACCGCGACGGCGACGGCGACCCCGACCACTACACCTACCGCTGGGAAACCCCCGACCAGCTCGTCAAGGTCTGGCCCGGCGGCATGGCGCAAACGCTCACCGCCGCCTGGTCCGACGGCACCTTCACTTACGCCACGACCGACACCGTCGCCGTCATCCCCGGCCTGCCCGTCGAAGGCCCCCGCAGACAGCTCATCAACCTCAGCGGCGGAGACGGCGCCGGCGAAGATGGCGACGACGAGGACGAGGACGGCGATAGCGAAACGCTCGACGCCGGCGAACGCGCCGGCCAGACCTTCCGCCCGCCCCTCCCCACTGACGCCGTCGCCTGGTCCGTGACGCGCATCCGCGTGCGGCTCGCCGGCGTCTCGAACGAAGGTCAGCTCCAGATCGGCGTGCACGCCACCACCCGCGACGGCCTGCCGCGCGCCGTCCCGCTGAACAGCATCATCCTCGACGCCGAAGCCCTCGACACCGAGCTCACCTGGCACGACCTCAGCATCGCCAACGTGACCGACATTAGCCCCGACCGCCCCCTCGCCCTCGTGATCACCGCCCTCCAGGGCAATCCCGCCGCCGGCTTCGCCTACCACGATGACTATTCCGACAGCGCGCTGGCCAAGATCAACGCCGTCCTCTGGCTCAGTAGCGACGGCGGCCGCTCCTGGCGGGACGCCGACGACGCCGCGTTGCAATGCGCAATCTTCGGCACCGTGACCCTGGCCGGCACCGACACCACCGAGCCCCGCCGCCAGCTCGAGCGCGTCGCGATTCAATACACCACCGGCCGCCCCGCGCGCACCGTCGCGATCGACTGCGTCGCCCGCAACCAACCGGTGCTGCCATGATCAGCCGGCCGGCCGCGCGCGCCCTCACCCTCGCCGAAACCGCCGTTGCGACGGCCATCGTCGGCCTGATGCTGGTGGCCGCTCTGAACACCGTCGGCGCCGCCGTCGCCACCGGCGTCGCCGTCCGCGACCGCCAGGAAGCCGCGCTGCTCTGCGAAGCCCTGCTGGCCGAGATCGCCGCGCAGCCCTACGCCGTCCCCGGCAGCCCTCAGCCCGGCAGCACGCGCGACACCTTCGACGAGGTCGGCGACTACGCCGGCTGGTCCGCCGCGCCCCCGCAGACCGCGGCCGGCGTCGTGCTGGGCGACTACCGCAACTGGCGTCGCAGCGTCGAGCTGACGTGGATCCACCCCTGGTCGCTCGACGGCGATTTCGGCTTCGACACCGGCGCTCGCCGCGTGCGCGTCACAGTCAGCCGCGACGGCGAGGAGCTCGCCACCGCCACCCTGTTCCACAGCGCGTCATGGCAGGCGGCGCGCGATGAGTAGCCGGCGGCGCGGCTCGGTTTACCTGCTCACCCTCGGGACGGCGACGCTCGTTGTCGTGATCGGCCTCGCCGCCCTGACCACCGCCCGCCTGCAGAGCCGCGCGACCGTCAACGAGCAACGCGCCGCCGCCGCCCAGCACCTCGCCGATGGCGCCCTCCACAGCGGCCTCTACCTCATCAACAATTTCAGCAACTGGCGCAGCACGTTCGAAGACGGCTGGTGGTTCGACGAGTGGGCGCTGGCCGACGCGGGCAGCCGCAGCCTCTTCGTCACCGACCCCGTCGACGGCGACCTCAACGACGACCTCTGCGACCCGCTGCACCTCGTCGGCTATGGCTTCGTCGAGGGCACCCGCCAGGCCGTCGGCGTCACGCTTCGCCCCGACGCGCTCGATGACGAGGATCCGCTGCCGCCGCTTGTGGCCGCGCTGCGGCCCGTCGCCTATTGGCGCCTCGGCGACACCGGCAGCGTCGCACGCGACGAGGAAGGAATCCATCCCGGCACCTACCGCAACGGCGTCGGACAGGATCAGCCGGTGCCGTACCGTTGCGACGGGGCGGCCTGGTTCGACGGCTACGACGACTATGTGGAGATCCCGCATAGTGACAACTTCCTGATCGACGAGGGCGCCATCCAGCTCTGGATCTACCCGCTGTCCGACGGCGCCGTATTCTCCAAGGACTCATCGGATTACGACACCGGCGGCCACGTCAACCTCGCCGTCAGCGGCGCCCGGCTCGAAGTCCGCCTCCAGCGCGATAGCGGCAACTATTGGCTGCGCTCCGGGTCGCTCACTCTCTACCAGTGGCACCACGTCGTCTTCACGTTCGGCGACGCCGGCATGTGGCTCTACATCAACGGCAACTCGGTCGATTGGGATTCCTACGACCGTGGCCTGCGGGGCGATGGCAACGACCACGGCAACTTCGAGCCGATCGCCCTCGGCGTCGGCACCACCCGCAGCGGCGACCAGACCACTGCCGGCTGGGACGACGCCTATCGCGGCTTCATCGATGAGGTCGCCCTCTTCGATCACCAACTCACGGGCTCCGACGTCTACGACCTCTTCGTGGCCGGCAGCGACCTGCCACCCGCCACCATGCACTTCGTCCCCGGCACGTGGCAGCGCGTCGTCGACTGAAAACAGATCTGACACCGCTGAAACACCCGTGCGGTAGCCGCCGCCGGATCTTCCGCTACAATTTTCGCCAGGTCCGCCGGGGGCCGCGACCACGAGCCGCCGGTGCCCGGCGGCCTGTCTCGGTCACGCGTCTTAGCGCTTACGTTGGGAAGGATCGTCGTGACGCAGCGACAGCAGGGGCTGTTGGGGTTGTGGCTTGGCATCGCGCTGGCCGGGCTCGCCACGGCCCAGGAACAACCCGACTGGCGCAGTCGCCTCCGCGTCCTCCCCGATAACGAATCCGTCCTCAACGAGCGCATCGCCGAGGTCGACTCGATCCTCGCCAGCATCGATGCGCAGCTCACCGACCTGCCCGATCTTCCCGCCGACCAGGAACCCAAGGCCGGCTGGATCGCCAAGCGCACCGCCTGGAACGCCTACCGGGCCGCACTCGCCCAGGCCGGCGAGCTCCGCACCGACATCGCCCGGCTCACCGCGCTCAGCGCATCCGGCGAGCTCACCGCCGAGCTCGAGGCGATCGCGACCGAGACCGCGGCCATCAGAAATCGCGCGCTGCCACCAGGCGACCTCGAGGCCGCCCTCGCCGAGGCCCGCCAACGCGCCCAGGCACTCGACGCCCGCGTCAGCGCCCTCACCGAAAGCCAGCAACGCCGCCAGACCTTTCGCAGTAGCTTCGACGCCGAACAGCAGCGCGTCCGCGCCCGCATCGCCGAGCTGACCGCGCCACCCGTGTCCACCGACAGCGAAGCCCCGCTCACCATCGACCCCGACGCCGACTTCGCCCTCCAGCTCCCCGCCCGCGAAGTCCAGCTCGCCGAGCTCGAGATCCAGCGCCCCGTCCTGACCCTCCGCCGCGAACGCGCCGAACTCGCGCTCATCCAGGATGCCGGCCGCCTCGAGGCCCTCCAGAAACAACGCGCCGCCCGCGCCGCCTGGGTGGAACGCCTCGCCAAGGCATGGAGCGCGCAGGTGTCGGCCGCCGCCGCCGCCGCGCCCGATTCTCCCATCCAGCCGATCAAGGCCTTCATCGCCCAGGCCCAGCTCGAGCTCAACGAGCGCCGCTGGCGCGTCGAAGACTTCGCCGCCGGCACGCTCGAGGCCGGCGGGCTCCAGCCAGCCGCCCTCGTCGAAGAATGGCGCGGCTTGGCCGACCCGGCCTTGCTGCCGACAACCACCGGCGAAACCACCGACGACGAGCAAACCCCGCCGGCCGGCGTGACCACCGGCGCCTTTCAATACCAGAGCGGGCGGCAACTCGCCCGCTTCGAGCAGCGCCTCGCCAACGATCTGGCCGACCTCCGGGCCTATCTCCGCGCCCGGCGCGCGGCCTATAGCCACGCCCTCACCCAGCTCGGCCGCTTCCGCGCCCTCCGCGAGAACGCCCTCGACGAGCTCCGTGACCGCATCATGACCCTCGAAAAGACAGCCGGCCTCGACCCGACCGAGTGGACCCAGCTCCGCACCGAGCTGCGCGATGCCGCGACGCCGTTCCGCGAAGCCCTCGAGGACAAGACCGACCGGGCGCGGGCCCAGGTCCGCGATATCCAGCGCCCGATCGTCGCGGCCCAGCTGGCCGAACACCAACTCCTGGAGATCAGGAGCCAGCTCCGCCTGGCCCGCCTCGCGCGACGGACGCCCGGCCTGCTCGGCGTGGACTGGTCGGCCGTCAACCGCGAACTGGCCCAACTGCGCTCCGAGGCCGCCGCGGGTGGCGCCGAACACCAGCGCGTGCTGACATCCGAACGCGACACCGCCCGCCCCGCGCTGGCCCGCCTCGGCAAGCTGGCCCGCGACGCGCGCGAGGACCTGCCGAATGCTGTCCTGGCCTACGTCGCCGCCGCCATCCTCGGCGCCGTCCTGCTGGGCTTCGGCCTCACCTGGCTGATGCGCCGCCGCAGCATCCCGCTCGCCCGCGGAATCGAGGCCCACTACAAGGCCTGGCGCCAGGCCCGCGACGCCGGCGAAGAACTCGGGTCCGGCGTCAGCGGCCGACTCAACCTGCTCGTCCTCAACGTTATCGGCGACCTCGCCGTCCCCTGGCTGATCACCGCCGCCCTCATCACGCTCGCCTTCCGCCTCGAGCTGGAACGAGCGCTCGTTGATCTGGGCATCATATTTCTGTGGGGTACCGTCGGCGCCTGGACCGCCGTCCGCCTGATCCACCACCTCTTCGAAGCCAAGAGCGCGCCGCATCGCCCGATCCCCTGCGACGACGAGGTCGCCGCCCATTACCGCCATTGGCTGGCGGCGCTGGTCATCTTTGCGGCCGCGATGATGACCCCGGTCGCCCTGCTTGGCGTGGCCGACGTCTTGCCCGAGCTCGCCGACGCCCTCACCCAGGTCTTCAAGCTGGGTGTCTTCGTCGGCCTGCTGCTGTTCCTTTATCGCAAGCGCTACGTGCTCGGGCTGTTCGACCAGCTCCGACCACGCTGGCTGCGGATCGCCGCCGACGTGCTCTACCCCCTCGTCGCGCTCGGCGTCCTCGCGCTGATCGTGCTCCAGATGATCGGCTTCAGCTTCCTGGTCACCTACCTCAGCCGCACCATCGCCCTGTCGCTCTTCGTGCTCCTCAGCGGCCTCGCCTTGGCCGAGTACCTGATCGATGTCCTGACCCGCGCCGGCCAGGCCCAGCCCGGCCCCGTCTTCGAGGTCCGCGGCGGCAAGACCCGCCTGCGCATGCCCGGCGCCCAGCTCTCGCCCTACGTCCGCGGCCTGCTCAAGGCCGTCATCCGCGTCACCATCCTCTTCGGTGCGCTCGCCGCCCTCATCATGATCTGGGACGTGCCCCTCGATCAGGAGTTCTGGACCTGGCGCAAGGCCGCCCTCGCCGCCGTGACCATCGTCCTGGCCCTGATCGTCGATCGCCTCGTCACCGCCGCGACGCTCGCCATGGAACGCGGCAACGTCCTCCCCGCCAGCACCAGCGGTTTCCTCCAGCGGATCGCCCGCGGCCTGCTCTTCGTCCTCGTCGGCCTCGGGCTCGCCGTCATCGCCGAGTGGGACGTGACCGGCGTCTGGACGCTCCTCTCAACCCTCCTCGCCATGGTCGCCATCGGCTTCGTCGCCGTCTGGTCCATCCTCAGCAACATGACCGCCACCCTCGTGATCCTGATCTGGCGACCCTTCAACGTCGGCGAGTGGATCACGCTCAAGCCCGAAGACGTCGCCGGCCAGGTCGTCGACATCAACTTCATCTACACCCTGCTCAAGGACGAGGAGGGACAGATCATCGCCGTCCCCAACAACCTCTTCGCCCAGAAGTTCATCGCCCGCCAACTCAGCAAGCAGAAGCCCGAGCGCAGCCTCGCCGAACAGCTCGACCGCCCCGCCCCGTTCGAAAGCTGACCCTCCGCCGGTCGTGTACGCCGCGGGACCGCTTTGCTAAGCTAATATCCGTAACGGTCGCGGGGCGTGGCCGGCCACCTCAGGGCAAGACGGGACCGATCATGGACCACACGGCAGAACTCGCAACACGGGCCGGCGCCCTCGCCGACCGCTTCGGCACCCCCACCTTCGTCTACGACGCGGACACCATCCGCCGGCGGATCGACGAGCTCCGCCCCTTCGACCTCATCCGCTACGCCCAAAAGGCCAACAGCAACCTCGCGATCCTCGCCTTGATGAAACAGCAGGGCGTCGCCGTCGACGCCGTCACCGCCGGCGAGATGCACCGCGCCCTCCAGGCCGGCTTCGACCCCGCCCGCGACGAGATCGTCTACACCGCCGACCTCTTCGACGACGATGCCCTCGCCATGATCCGGCAACACCACATCCCCGTGAACGTCGGCTCACCCGACATGATCACCCAGCTCGGCCAAGCCGGGATCAACGTCCCCCTCACCCTGCGGATCAACCCCGGCTTCGGCCACGGCCACTCCCAAAAGGTCAACACCGGCGGCGACCACTCCAAGCACGGCATCTGGCACAACCAGATCGCCGACTGCGAGCAACGCGCCGCCGCCCACAACCTCACCATCCGCGGCCTGCACATGCACATCGGCTCCGGCTCCGATTTCACCCACCTCTCGAAGGTCTGCGACGCCATGGTCGCCGCGGCCGCAGGCTTCAACGGCCCGCTCGAGGTTGTCTCCGCCGGCGGCGGCCTGCCGATCCCTTACCATAAGGACGACCCCACCCGCATCGACACCGGGCGCTACTTCGAACTCTGGGACGCCGCCCGCCAACGCATCAACCAGCAGTCCCGCCGCGATGTCCAGCTCGAGGTCGAGCCCGGCCGCTACCTCGTCGCCGAGAGCGGCCTGCTCATCACCCAGATCCGCTCGAAAAAGGTCTCCGGTGATAACCGCTTCCTGCTCGTCGACGCGGGCTTCAACGACCTGATCCGACCGGCCTTCTACGGCGCGTACCACCACATCTCGATCGTTCCCCGCGACGGTCGCAAGATCGAAACCGAAGCCGACTTCATCGTCGCCGGCCCCCTCTGCGAATCCTGCGACGTCTTCACCCAAACCGACGGCGGCCTCGTCGAGTCACGCCGCCTGCCCGACGCCGAAGCCGGCGACTACCTCGTGCTCCACGACGCCGGCGCCTACGCCTTCGCGATGGCCAGCAACTACAACTCGCGCCGCCTCGCCGCCGAAGTCCTCTGGCTCGACGACCAGCCCCACCTCGTCCGCGCGCGCCAGCCGATCGAAGACCTGACCCGCTACGACCGCGTCCCCACCGCCCTCAAAACCGCAGCCCCCGCCCCGAGCTGACGAACCGGGGGCCCAGGCCGCGTGCCCCAGGCCGGGTGCCCCGGGCTGCAGCCTGGCGGACTGACAAACCAAACAAAGCCGTGTCGACGGACGTGTCACAAGGAGCCCCACCACGCCACCCACCGCCGCCAGCACCGCCCCCAACCCCGCCGCCCCCCAGCGCCTCCTCGGCCTCGACGCCCTCCGTGGCTTCGCCATCATCACCATGGTCCTCTCCGGCCTCGTCCCCATGCAGGCCGGCGCCAACCTCCCCGCCTGGATGTACCACGCCCAGCTCCCCCCGCCCGACAATACCTTCGACGCGACCGTCCCCGGCCTCACCTGGGTCGACCTCGTCTTCCCGTTCTTCCTCTTCGCCATGGGCGCCGCCATCCCGCTCGCCCTCACCCGCCGGCTCGAGCGCGGCGCCAAGTGGTGGCAGCTCACCCTCACCGCCCTCACCCGCGGCGTGCTCCTCCTCATCTTCGCCGTCTACGTCCAGCACCTGAACCCGTGGACCCTCGCCGAGCGCACCACCACTATCTGGCTGGGACTGCTCCTTGCCTTCGCCCTGCTCTTCCCCGCCCTGATGCGCCTGCCAAAAGCCTGGCCCGCCCCCGCGATCATCGCCGCCCGCGCCGCCGGCTGGCTCGGCGGCTTCGCCCTGCTCTTCGCCCTCCACGGCTACTTCAGCGACGACCGCCCCTTCTTCGGCTACGCCCAGTGGAAAGCCATCTGCGACCAGCGCGACATCATCATCGCCATCCTCGCCAACACCGTCGTCACCGGCAGCCTCATCTGGCTGCTCACCCGCCACAGCGTCGAAGCCCGCCTCGGCGTCATGTTCGCCGTCGTCGCCCTCATCCTCGCCAGCAGCGAACCCGGCTGGGTGAAGAGCGTCTGGAGCTGGAACCCCCTCCCCCTCATCCACGAGCTCTTCCAGCCCGGCTTCCAGAAATACCTGCTCATCGTCCTCCCCGGCACCCTCGCCGGCGACCTCCTCCTCGCCTTCAGCCGGCGCGACCCCCAGTCCGCCGAGCCACCCGCCTCCCAGTTCGGCCTCTACGCCGCCCCCGCCCGCTTCCAGCTCGCCGGCCTCACCGTCGTCCTCGCCGCCCTAATCATCCTCGTCACCGCGCTGCTCCAAGCCCGGCAGACCACCGCGCTCGTCATCGACACGCTCATCGTCGCCGTCGTCCTCATCCCCGCCAGCCGCTACCTCCTCCGCGACCTCCCCGAACTCCGCCGCCTCCTGCTCTGGGGCTTCATCTTCCTCCTCCCCGGCCTCGTCTTCGAGCCCTTCGAGGGCGGCATCAAGAAAGACCCGTCCACCCTCAGCTACTTCTTCATCACCAGCGGCCTCAGCTGCTGGGCCCTCGTTGTCTTCACGCTGCTCATCGACCAGCTCGGCTGGCGCTTCGGCACCCGCCTGCTCGTCGCCAACGGCCAAAACCCCATGATCGCCTACGCCGGCCAGCGCGGCCTGCTCTACCCGATCGAAGGCCTGATCCCATACCTGCAAGGATTAGAGCGCCTCGGCGGCGCCGCGCTGCTGAAAGGCTGGTCCGGCGCGCTCATCGCCCTCGGGCGCACCCTCTGGCTCGCACTGGTCGTGCAGCTGATGACCAAGCTGCGCATCTACTGGCGAACCTGACCGAGGTCGCGTCCGGGCTCCCCACCGGATGTTCCCCCACGCCCCGGCCCTTCAGCGCAACCTCAATCCCCCGCCTCTTCCCCCGCCGCCTCCAACAACTGCCACCCCAACAACAACGCCCGCGGCACGTGAAACGGACCCTTCCACGTCCCCCCCTTCAGCGTCGTCGACAACGTGTTGTCCCGCCGCAAGTACCCGAACCACTCCCCGTGATCCGGATCCGGAAAATGCTGGAACGTGTAATCGTGCACCTGCTGAAACATCTGCCCGTACCACGCCTTGCCCGTCAGCCGCCACGCCAGCAGGCTCGCGTACAGCGTCTCGCAGTGCGGCCACCACAGCTTCATGTCATGCTCGAGCTGCACCGGCGGCTTGCCGGCCACGTCCAGAAAGTAATACAGCCCGCCAAACTCCGTGTCCCAGCCGCGATCGTACGCCCAGTCCAGCACCTGCACCGCCTGGTTCACCAGCTCCGCGTTCTGCCGCCGCCGCGCGATCTCCAGCATGAACCACGCGGCCTCGATCGCGTGCCCCGGACTCATGATCCGCCCGTCCGGTTCGTCCAGCCGCGACCCGTCGACGTTCACCGCCTCGAGGATGCACTGGTCCTCTGCTCGCACGAAGTCCGCGAAGATCTCCTCGATCACCTCGTCGATGATCCGCTCGTATGGCAGCGTGCTGTCGATCGCCTGCATCAGGTCGGCCACCGAAAGCAGGCACATCAACGGCGCCAGCCCCTTCAGGTTCCGCACGTCCGGGTTCACCTTCGGCGTCATCACCCCCGGCGTCTGGATCGTGTGCAGGAAGTTGTGGAAGATCGTCCGCGCCCGCTGCAGCGG
>CAZCKC010000060.1:0-19588 GCA_964499235.1 uncultured Planctomycetales bacterium
GCTCGCCCGCAAGGCCGGCATCCGCTCGCTCTGGATCGGCGTCGAGGACATGACCGCCACGCTCGTCAAGAAAGGCCAGAGCGTCGACAAGACCAGCGCTGCCTTCAAGCTCCTCCAGCAAAACGGCATCCACCCGATGCCCATGATGATGCACCACGACGAGCAGCCGCTCGTCAGCTTCGGGCCGAAACCCTACGGCCTGCTCAACCAGGTCCGCCTCCTCCGCAAGGCCGGCGCCGTCAGCATGCAGATCCTTATGCTCGTCCCCGCCACCGGCTCAAAGCTCTTCAGCGGAACCTACACCTCCGGGATGGCCTACGACAGCGTCGGCGGCCGCAAGGTCGAAGAGCACATGCTCGGCGGCAACTATGTCATCGCCTCCAACCACCCCAAGCCCTGGACCAAGCAGATCAACATCTGGATCGGCTACGCGTACTTCTATAACCCGCTCCGCTTCCTCGTGGCGATTGTCCGACCCAACACCCGGCTCTATCTGGCCGACGCGATCTGGCAGGCCCTCGGCATGTGGGGCCTCGCCCAGACCATCCGCCGCACCTTCACCTGGGTGCTGCGGCTGGGCTTCGGCAAGATCCACCGCCGGCACACCCCGCCGATGAACTCCATCCCCCTGCGGGCCGTCGACGGCGCCCGCCCACACCACGCCCTCCCGGACGCGCCCACGCACGAGGGCGAGCTGCGACGACAGCTACCGATCGAGCAGGTCGCCCCCAGCGGCCGACGACTCCCCGTTGTCTCGGGATCCCAGCCCGTGCCGCGCTGAGCCCACAAACGATTCAACCAGCCGGTTAATAGGGCTTCGCTCCACGCGCATGCGCAGCGATCCCCGCTGCGGCCGCCCGCCGCTTGACCGTCGCGCTAACCCTCGGCATCTCTGCGCTCTCCACCCTGTCTAGCGGTGACAAGGCGAGCAGTGGGGCCTCGCCGCTCACCCCGGCCTGACGAAAGGCGCCGCCTTCAACGACAACATGCTCTATCGCTATCTCGAAGCCCCGCGCCGCTAGCTCCCCCTCACAAGCCCTAAACCCCGCGCGGGTATCTCCGTATTTCTGCCCGCGCGGAAATGCAAAACTCGCCCCTGTCCACGGTTGCGCGGCGCGCACGACCACCCCTGATGACCAGATTTTTGTTGGCACGCCACTAATCCGAGGTTTATTATTCCCGCTGTCGCAGGTCGGGTTCCCCCGCCTTTTCGAAGGGCATCCCGCTGCGGTATTTGCCGCTGCGTCCGTTCGATCAGCGATCACGAAAACTGCGGGCAGTCAGCGCCCCCGCCGGGGGCCGCGCGCGGCAACCGGGGACGCGATCAGACCAGTCGGAGGAGGAGCACCATGTCGGCGAGCCAGCCGCCCCAGCCAGCCAGCGATTCATGCGAATTCCAGCTCACCCACCACCCCCGGCCGTGGCACGCCACGCTCGCAGCACTTGCTCTGCTTGCGGCCGTCGCCACCGCCCAAACCCTCCCCCAGGCGATGGTGCGTCTCGAGCCCGACAACCCCGGACCTTACACCGGCGACGAGCAACTCACCGTCAGCATCTACCTCGACAACCTCACCGATGATCAAGCGCCGTTGATCTTCGTCGGCCTCGACTACACCGCCAGCAGCCAAGGTCTCAACCTACCCAGCCTGATGACCTGGTCGCTTGTTCCGACCGCGGACGGCGATCCGGAACTCCCCACGCCGACCTACCAATCCTCCGCCTTCCAGAACGTCCTCGCGCCCAACGGCACGATCCTGCTCGGTACGGTCGAGATCCGCGTCCCGCGCACTGACGGCTGCTACACGCTCGACGTCCTCAGCCCCGATCCGTTCGGCCCGTTCGGGCCCACCGGCGGTGAGGTCCAGTGGCAATCCTTCGTCGGCGGGCCGGTCGTCACCTGGAGTTCCGTCGACGGCACGCTCACCGGCGGCACCCTGACTATCGGCGTCAACCAGAACCAGGCCGAGCTCTGCAACGGCCTCGACGACGACTGCGACGGCTTGGTCGACGAGGACTTCTTCCAATACCAATATGACTTTCAAACCAACGAGATTATCGAAGTCGGACCCGGCAACCCCTGCGTCATCAATCGCGGCAGCGGCAACTGCGAAGCGCAAGGCCGCCTGGCCTGCAGCCAGGACGGCCTGTCGCTCGAATGCATCCCCGCCGAACCGATCCCCAATCCCGGCGTCGAGGGCCCGCCTCTCAGCCCGAGTTGCAGCGACCTCGACGACAACGACTGCGACGGCCTGACCGACGAGGAAGATCCCGACTGCCACGGCCCCGAGATCTGCGACTACCTCGACAACGACGGCGACGGCGAGGTCGACGAGATCTTCATCCTTCTCGGCCAACCCTGCACCGTCGGCGTCGGCCCCTGCGCCCGCGACGGCATCTACATCTGCAACGACAACGGCGACGGCGTCAGGTGCAGCGCCCAGCCGATCCCCGCCGGCGTCGAGGGCCCACCCAACAGCGCCAAGTGCAGCGACGGCTTCGATAACGACTGCGACGGCCTCATCGACCTCGACGACCCCGACTGCCAGGCGCCCGAGATCTGCGACGGCCTCGACAACGACGGCGACGGCCAGATCGATGAGGATTTCCCCACCCTCGGCCAGCCCTGCACCGTCGGTGTCGGCCCCTGCGAGCGCACCGGCGTGCTGATCTGTAACCCGAACGGCTCGGGCGTAATCTGCTCGGTGACGCCCGGCGCGGCCTTGCCGGAAGGCCCCGGCTGCGACTGCGCCAACGGGATCGACGACGACTGCGACGGCCTGGTCGACCTCGACGACCCGGACTGCGGCGGAATCCAGCTCCGCGCCCAAGCCGCCCTGCCCCAGATCTGCGCCGCCCCCAGCGGCTGCACCAGTTGGCACACCGTCGATTGGGACATCCTCAATCCCGGCGTCGGCCTCGTGGAGACCGCGCGGCTCGTCATCTACGACGACAGCGGCCAGGAACTCGATTCGGTGCCCGTGAACAAGGGCGACGAGCTCCGCATCACAGCCGACAACGGCCCGCCTGCGATCAGCAGCATGTCGGCCACCTACGACTTCGACTTCTTCGAAAACGTCTACACGCCCTGCGAGACGGGCCCCGACAACGGCCCGCTTACGGCAACGTGTTCTGTCGCCGACACCGATTGCGACGACGACCTCGACCTCGCCGACCTCGCCGTCCTGCAACAGCAGTTCGACACCACGCGCGAGTACCTCGTCGTCAACGGCCCGCTGCCGACGCTGGTCGTCGAGGCCCAGAACACGCTCGGCAAGGCCACCGCGTTCGCCTCGCCCAACCCGTTCATCGACATCATCCAGCCCAGCCAGACCGTCGTCAGCCTCTCCGAAGGCGACCAGCTCAACGTCGAGGTCGCGATCAACGGGGTCGATCTCGCCACGCTCCAGCTCTGGATCGACGGCGTCGAGGTCATCAGCGCCCTCGGCCTCGACCCCGGAACCGACTTCCCCGGCGGTCCCTATGGCGGCACGTTCGGCGTGCCCGGCAGCAACTGCATCGCCGAGGTCTGCAACCTCGTCGTCGACACCGGCGACATCAACACGCTCGCCGCCAACACGCTGACCGCAACCGTCAGCAACCTCTGCTGCGGCGGCCACGGCTTCGTCTGCCGCGCGGCGCCCCGCGACCCCTGGGTCTACGACCCGCCACTCAACGCCACCTGCTACGTCGACGACATGATCGATACCGACATGTCCGCCGGCCTCGAGATCCAAATCCTCTCGCCGGCCGACGGCTTCATCAATCCCGCCGCCGGCCTCGAGGTCTTCGGCACCGTCTGCCACGGCTTCCCGCTGCCCTCGCCAACCCCCGGCGCCGGCGGCTTCGTCCGCGTCCAGGGCGCACTCACGCCGCTCGGCCTGCCGCTCATCCAAGCTGGCGACGGTTTCTTCACGGCCGATACGTATCGCTACAACTTCGAAGCCGGCCTGAGCGAAACCGACAAGCTCGCGGACTTCGTCTCCGGCCTCGGCGTGCCCGGCACCCTCGACCCCGGCTCCAACCGCGTCATCGCGGAGGTCATCGACGCCGAGCTCAACGCCGCGCATGACACCATCAAGGTCTCGCAAGGTCCGGTGCTGCCGGGTCCACCCCCGCTGCCGTCGCCCCTGGCCAGCGCCAGCGACCCGATTCCGCACGGCATTTCGCTCGTGCTCGAGAGCGCCGGCCTCCAGACGATCGTCGAAGAAACGCTGGCCGAGCTCGCCGAAATGGTCGTCCAGGAGACCGAGAACGCCCTCAACGGCCTGCGCGGCACGCCGATCACCATCCCGACCGACCCCTGCGACATCAATACCACGCTGCTGACCGACGACCCCACGCCGTTCAGCTTCACGATGAACCCTGAAGACTTCACCTTCACGGTCACGCCGCAGGCCAACCAGCTCACCATCAACGCTACCTCCGGCCCGGCCCAGATCACCGGCTCGGTCAAGGGCCGCTGCCGCGTCACCTTCCTGGGCGTCTGCGTGATCAAGGTCAAGGCCAAGCTCGGCGCGACCATCGATATCGCCAAGGCCCAGGTCGACGTCACCCTCACCGAGACCGACCTCGAGGACAAAGCCACCGTCACGCCGACGCTGACGATCAACAACAACGACGTCAACGTCACCATCAACGACGTCGGCTCCGACATCGGCTGCATCGGCGGCGTGATCCTCGACGTCCTCACGTTCGGCCAGATCGAGAACATCATCGAAGCCATCGCCAAGCCGATTATCCAGGACTACCTCAACAGCCTCGATCTCCAGCCCTACATCGCGCTGATCCCAGTTCCGCCGATCCCGCTCGACCTCCTGGAAGTCGACCCGATCGACGTCGAAGCGCTCGGCATCAGCTTCGCCTTCGACCTCAGTGACGTGGAGATCAACCCCAGCGGGCTCACCGCCGGCCTCGAGACGCAGTTCCTCCCGCTGGTCATCGACCCGGAGGTCGAGGTCACCCCCGGCCCGCTCGACACGATCGCGCCGCTGCCGCTGCCCGTCCTGCCCAACCCGCTTGCCCGCGAGGCCACCGTCCTCGTCGCGGATGACGCCCTCAACCAGCTGGTCTACGCGATGACCCGCAACGGCATCATCAAGACCGACTTCAGCGACGTGCGCCCGCTCGGCTCGCTCCTGCCCGCCAACTGCGGCACGCTGCCGCCACCCGCCGAAGGCCAGTGCGCCGCGCTCAAGGGCGTCGATTGCACCACCCTCGGTACGCCCGACGCCCAGCTCGCCTGCCTCGTCACCCAGCAGCTGCTCGCGTCCCTCAACCTCGCGGACACCACGCCGACGATCTTCCACGGGCGGACCGACATCGCGCCGAAGTTCTTCATCTTCCGCTCCCTCGCGCCCAACGGCGCCCGGCTCTACCTCCGCCTCTCCCAGGTCTTCGTCGGCGCCGTGGCCGATCGCGACGGCGACGGCGTCGTGGCCGAGCCCTACAGCGCGATCCCGTCCTGCTTCGGCGGTAATCCCGCCACCGGAACACCCTGCGCGCTCGTCGGCGCCTGCTACGACGTCACGTTCATCATCGACGCCGTCATCAGCGGCGGCGGCGACAGCCGCCAACTCACCTTCGACCTCGTCGATGTCGACCTCAGCACCGCCACGGGCTGCAGCGGCGGCGTCTCGTTCCCCGGCGGGCTCGACGCCTTCGAGGACATCTTCGCAGGCCTCGTCTTCCAGCAGATCGAATCCATCATCCAGAACGAGGTCCCGCCGATCGACCTCGGCGGCCTCTCCTTCGGCGGGCTGATCCAGCTCGAGAACCTCACTGCCCTCACCGAGGGCAACGCCTTCGATCCGACCTTTGAGGACGCCTTCGGCCTCAGCGCCGATCCCGCCCCCGTGCCGTAACCCAGCACGGGCCGACATCCCAGCCAGCAGCAGGGGGGCTCCCCGGCGCATTCGACGCGCCGGGCAGCCCCACCACGTCGCCACGCCCATTCAATCAAATTTAAATCACGAAATGTCGGAAATAACCCTTTACCCGGCCGGGAACGCCGCTAAAGTGGTAAAAATTGATCGGAAATCGGCCGCCGTGGCCGCCCGACCCCAACTCGCCTCCGGAAGCCTGCCATGCCCATCGGCGTGCTCGATCGCTACCAGGCCCTCGTCGACGAGGCCCGCGGACGCCTCGACCAGCGCCGCCGCCTGGCCCGCGTGCGCGTCCAGGTCGGCTCCGCTACCTGCGAGAACGCCGCCGGCGCTACCGACGTCTTCGACGAGTTCCAGCGCCATATCCGCGCCAGCGGCCGCGACGACATCGAACTCACCCGCGTCGGCTGTACCGGCCGCTGTAGCTGCGAGCCGATCGTCGGCGTCCTCGTCCCCGGCCAGATGCCCGTCAAGTACGAGCACGTCGACCGCGCCAAGGCCCACGAGATCTTCACCGCCCATATCCAGGGCGGCCAGGCCCTCAACGACTACACCCTCGACAACACCGCCGCCGGCCTGCACCAGTACGAGTTCTTCTTCTGCGGTGCCGAGCGCTGCGGCCGCACGCTCGAACGCAAGTTCAGCGCCCTCTTCCGCGACAAGCTCGCCGCGGCCGGCATCTCCGAGCAGACGGCCGCCATCATGTCGACCAACTGCTTCGGTCTCTGCGGCTTCGACCAGACCGGCAAGCAGACCCAGATCTTCGTCCGCCCCAACAAGGTGATGTACCGCATCACCGACGAGGCCGACCTCGACGAGATCATCGACCGCCACATCCGGAAGCACGAGGTCGTCGACCGCCTCCGCGTCGAGGAACGCCCGATCAGCCGCGGATTCTTCCAACTCTACGGCGACGTCGCCTTCTTCAACCGCCAGACCCGCCTTGCACTACGCAACAGCGGCGTGATCGACCCCGAGAACCTCGACGACGCCCTCAATGCCCAGGCCTTCCGCGCCCTCGCCACCGTGCTCGAACGCAACGACCCTGCCTGGGTCCGCGACCAGGTTAAGCTCTCCGGCCTCCGCGGCCGCGGCGGCGGCGGCTACCCCACCGGCGTCAAGTGGCACCAGGCGGCCGCGGCCGAGGGCGACGAGAAATACATCATCTGCAACGCCGACGAGGGCGACCCCGGCGCCTTCATGGACCGCAGCATGCTCGAAGGCGATCCGCTCTCGATCATCGAGGGCATGATCATCGCCGGCTTCGCGATCGGCGCGCAGCGCGGCCTCTTCTACATCCGCGCCGAGTACCCCCTCGCCGTCGGCCGGATCGACGGCGCCATCCAGCGCGCCCGCGCCGCCGGCCTGCTCGGCAACGACGTCCTCGGCAGCGGCTTCGACTTCGACCTCGAAATCCGCCTCGGCGCCGGCGCCTTCGTCTGCGGCGAGGAGACCGCCCTCATCCATTCAATCGAGGGCCAGCGCGGGCAGCCCCGCATCCGTCCCCCGTACCCGACCACCGCCGGGCTCTGGGGAAAGCCGACCTGCATCAACAACGTCGAGACCTTCGCCAACGTCCCGGTCATCCTCAACTATGGCGCCGACTGGTTCCGCCAGATCGGCACCGAGAAGTCCGGCGGCACGAAGGTCTTCGCCCTCGCCGGCAAGGTCAACCACACCGGCCTCGTCGAGGTCCCGATGGGCACGACCATCCGTGAGATCGTCTTCGACATCGGCGGCGGCGTCCCCGGCGGAAAACGCTTCAAGGCGATCCAGACCGGCGGGCCGGCCGGCGGCTGCATCCCCGCCGAATTCCTCGACACCCCGATCGACTTCGACACCCTCGCCGCCGCCGGCTCGATGATGGGCTCCGGTGGCATGATCGTCATGGACGAGGCCGACTGCGTCGTCGACATCGCCAAGTTCTTCATGGCCTTCTCACAGCACGAGTCCTGCGGCAAGTGCACACCTTGCCGCGAGGGCACCAAGCGCATGCTCGAGATCCTCACCCGCCTCTGCGAAGGTCGCGGCGTCGCCGAAGACCTCGACAAGCTCGAGCGCCTCGCGCACCTCGTCAAGCAGTCCTCGCTTTGTGGCCTCGGTCGCGCCGCCCCCAACCCCGTCCTCAGCACCCTCCGGAGCTTCCGCGCCGAGTACGAGGCCCACGTCGACACCGCGGACCCCAACTGCCCCGCCAAGCGCTGCAAGGCCCTCGTCCGCTACGAGATCAATGAGCAGTGCGTCGGCTGCACGCTCTGCGCCCGCCGCTGCCCCGTGGCCTGCATCGCCGGCGAACGCCGCCAACCCCACGAGATTGACCAGAGCCGCTGCATCAAGTGCGGCCTCTGCTTCGAGGTCTGCCGCTTCGACGCCGTGAGCCGCAATTGATCGCTCGGCGAAGGATACGACCATGATCCAGTCCAAACCCGTCAGCCTGACCATCGACGGCCACGCCGTCTCCGTCCCGGCCGGCACCACGATTACCAAGGCCGCCGAGAAGCTCGGCATCCGCATCCCCACCCTCTGCTACCACCCGCGGCTCAGCCTCCCCGGCGCCTGCCGCGTCTGCATCGTCGACGTCAAGGACATCGGCTATCACATGGCCGCCTGCTCCGTCGAAGCCTGGGATGGCATGGAAGTCACCACCAACTCACCCGCCATCCGCCAGGCCCGCCGCGACATCGTCGAGCTCATCCTCGACAACCACCCCAAGGAATGCCAGACCTGCGAGCGCGACGGCCGCTGCGAGCTCCAGAACCTCGCCTACGCCCTCGGCGTCCGCGAACGCCTCTTCGAGGGCGAGCGCAAGAGCTTCCCCCTCGAAACCTCCAGCCACTCCGTCGTCCGCGATTCGAACAAGTGCATCCTCTGCGGCCGCTGCGTCCGCGTCTGCAGCGAGATCCAGGGCGTCAACAACCTCAGCCAGCAAGGCCGCGGCTTCCACACCATCGTCACGCCCGCCCACGGCGATCAGATGGACCAATCCGCCTGCATCCAGTGCGGCCAGTGCGTGGCCGTCTGCCCGACCGCCGCCTTCCTCGAGAAGAACCACACCGAAGAGGTCTGGGCGGCGCTGGCCGACCCGAAGAAGCACGTCGTCGTCCAGACCGCGCCGGCCATCCGCGCCGCCATCGGCGAGGGCTTCGGCCAGCCCGTCGGCACCGCCAGCACCGAGCGCATGGTCGCCGCCCTCCGCGTCATGGGCTTCGACCGCATCTTCGACACCGTCTTCGGCGCCGACCTCACCATCGTCGAGGAGTCCAACGAGTTCCTCCGCCGCCTCAATGGCGAAGGCCCGCTCCCGATGCTGACTTCGTGCTCGCCCGGCTGGATCAACTACCTCGAGAAGTTCCAGCCGCACATGATCCCCAACGCGTCCACCTGCCGCTCGCCGATGACCATGACCTCGGTCCTCAGCAAGACCTACTACGCCGAAACCCAGGGCATCGACCCCGAAGACGTCTACATGGTCGCGATCATGCCCTGCGTCGCGAAAAAGTACGAGGCCGCCCGCCCCGAGCACCGCACCCCCTCGGGCGCGCCCTACACCGACGCCGTCCTCACCACCCGCGAGCTGATCTGGATGCTCAAGGCCAGCGGCATCGACTTCTGGACCCTCCGCAACGTCGACCTCGACATCTACCCCAACACCGACTTCGACGCCCCGCTCGGCATCACCACCGGCGCGGGCGAGATCTTCGGCACCACCGGCGGCGTCATGGAAGCCACCCTCCGCACCGCCGCCGTCAAGCTCACCGGCGACCCCGACGCCGAGCTCGAGTTCCGCACCCTCCGCCGGGTCGAAGGCCAACGCGAAGTCGAGGTCCAGCTCGGCGAGCACACGCTCCGCGTCGGTGTCGCCAACGGCCTCGTCAACGCCCGTTCACTCCTCGATAAGGCCGCCGCCGGCACGCCCTTCCACATCATCGAGGTGATGGCCTGCCCGGGCGGCTGCGTCGGCGGGGGCGGCCAGCCCTACCCGCCCCGCGGCATGAAGGCCCTCGACCCCGAGCTCCTGCTCCGCCGCGCACAGGCCCTGCACACGCTCGACAGCAGCCGCCCGCTCCGCCGCTCGCACGACAACCCCGCGGTCCAACAGCTCTACGCCGACTACCTCGGCGACATCGGCGGCCCGCGGGCCCACGAACTCCTTCACACCCACTACCAGGCCCGGGAGCCGCGAGGAATCTCATGAGCGCCAACCCGACCACCGACAACTGGTCCGCCGTCGCGGCCCGCAGCAAAGCCGCTTTGACGCCCGAGATCGTCGCCCAGATCGAAACCGCGCACCAGGGCCCCCACCCCGCCGGCGCCCTCATCGCCGTGCTGCACGCCGTCCAGGAGCACTTCGGCTACCTGCCACGCGCGCAGATGGACGCCGTCGCCCAGCTCCTGGGCGTGCCCACCGCCACCGTCACCGGCGTCGCCACGTTCTATCACTACTTCCGCCTGCAACCCGCCGGCCGCTTCCGCATCAACGTCTGCATGGGCACCGCTTGCTACGTCAAGGGCGCCGACAAGGTCGCCGGACGCTTCGAAGAAGAACTCGGCATCGACTACGGCCAGACCACCACTGACGGGCAGTACTCCCTCCACTCGGCCGCGTGCCTCGGCACCTGCGGCCTCGCCCCCGTCGTCATGATCAATGACCAGGTCTACAGCAAGGTCACCGCCGACCAGGTGCCGGCGCTGCTCGAGAAAACCCAGAACGCCGAGCCCACCCGCTGAAGCGGGGCCGTGGCGCAGAAGGCAGGGGGGAGCGGACGGAGCGCCGCCGCTCAGCCGCCACCAGTCACCAGCTCCGCCAATCCGGAACGTAGTGCGGATCGTTTGCGCGCGTCACCGACCCGATGCGGTGCGTCCGCCACAGCTCCTTCAGCCGCGCGTTGGCTTCCTCGAGCACCAGCGGCCGCGGCGCATGCGGTGCGACATGCCCGTCCGCATGCACCATCTGCGCCCGATCCCCGTGCCGAAAGCGCGTCGTCGGACTCGCGTTGCGCTGCCACCGTGACCCCTGGTACAGCCACGGCGGATCCAGCAGCGCGTTGTTGTTCATGCCCCCGTTCCACGGCAGCATCGTGTCCCCGAACACAAACAACCGCGCCGGCGCCTTCAGCCGATCCGTCACCTGCCACGGCCGATGCCCGATCTGAAAGTTCCACCCCGGCGTGTGCGGCGGCGACAGGTAATACCCGTTGTAGCCGTACGTGCTCGTCACGTCCGCGCGCGTCGCGCCCTGCGGCGTGTACGAGCCCCACGGCTGATTGGGACACTCGTAAACGCTACCCGCCTCCAGGTCACTCTGCAGGAACGGCCACACGAAGCCCGCGTCGCGCTCCACGCCGTCGTCGCCGTTCGTTCCCCACCAGTAGATCGGCGGCCCGTCGCCGACGAGCTCCCGGTCCGTGTACGCCAGCGGCATCGCCCGTCCGTCGTACTCCGCCGCGTACAGCTGGAACGCGTGCCCCAGCTGCCGCAGGTTGCTGCCGCAGACCACCTGCCGCGCCTGCGCCCGCGCGCTCGCCAGCGACGGCAGCAGGATCGACAACAGCAATGCGATGATCGCGATCACCACCAGCAACTCGACCAGCGAGAAGCCGCGCCGCGCTCGTTTGATTCGGTCACCCATCAACCGGTTGTCCTTGTCTGAAACCGTCGCACGCGCTGACAGCGCCGCCCCGCCGGCCGGCGCTGCCCCCGCGTGCTTCGCCCCCCAGCTACCGTCGCCGCGCCAGCAACACCCCCAGCCCGAGCAACGCCAGCGCGCTCGGCTCCGGAACCGCCGGCGTCGGCTCGCGCGGCGGCTCCGAGGTGTATCCCGGCGCCCAGCGATAGCCGTCCCAGGATCCGTCCGTCAGCGTCCGGGCCGACATCCCCAGCCCCGACTCCCACGTCTGGCCGTCCTCGCTGGTCCAATGACCCCAGAAGCCCGCCGAGAACCAGCCCTCCACGTACGAGTCGTCCGCGTCAACCGCTGTCACGCCGTCCGACGGGGCGGTGATCGCGAGCCCGTCATCAAACACCGTCCCATCACCCAGCGCAAAGCCGTCACGATCCTGGTCATAGCCGACCCCGTACAGCGACACACCGAAATCCCCCGGCGCGCTGACCTTCGCGTACAAGTTCGGATCCGCCGTCACGACCGCCTCGAACAGGTCCGCGCCCGTCGCCGTCCCGTCCCAGCGATATCCCCAGACCAGACTCTGCGGCGCTGGCCCGCCGTCAAAGTCGATCACCAACGCCGACTCGTTGTCACCCTCCCCGACCCAGTACGTGATGTCCTCAAACGTGACGCTCGCCTGGACCGCCGCGCTGGCCAGAAAACCGCCCAAAACTGCCGTAACCAAGTGCTTCCGTGTCATGCTGTCGCCCCTTTCCGCGCGCGAAATCCAGCGCGCCGGTAACCAATCGTCGGCCGCTCACATCACGTGACCGACGGCTGTCGCTCGAATGCAGCCGGGGGGTTCAAGGGTTCAAGCGTTCAAGCGTTCGCTGGCGTCAACGCCCAGCGACGAGCACGAGCGCATCGCATTCGCGTGGCCTTCAAAGGCGGCCACCGAAATGCAGTCGCTGGCAATAACGCTGGGAGCGTGCGAATGCGCATCACGCCGCTTGACCCTTCCCTCGCAGTCAAGCCGACTGATGGTCATCCTGGCAGGTCTTCTGACTCCCGGGCCCGCTGCCAGCGCTAAGCACGCTCGCAACACCTACTCGCCGCACCTTCTCGGCCGTCCCCAACGGGCGACCAATGGCTTCTTCGCGGCTTTCGTTCCCGGTCACAGCGGCGGGGCCGTTCCGGATTCTCACCGGATTCCCTATTCTCGCGACAGCCACGAGCTCTCGCGCACCAGTGACCATCCCAAAACGCTACCGCTACCCTCGGTCACTGTCAAGCCGGCCGCCCGCCAGATAACAAAACTGTTCTCTTGCCGCCCCTAGACCTGCACCCGCCGCCGCCGCAACAGCCGCAACCCGTTCAAGACCACCAGCACCGTGCTCCCCTCGTGCGCTAGCACCGCCAGCGGCAGGGTCAAGACCCCCGCCAGCGTCAACCCGATCAGGACCGCGATCGTCGCGAACGCAAACCCCAGCGACTCCGCAATCACCCGCCGTGCCGCCCGCGCCAGCCCCAGCGCCACCGGCAACTGCGTCAGGTCATCCCGCATCAACACCACGTCCGCCGTCTCGAGCGCTACGTCCGTCCCCGCCCCACCCATCGCGATCCCCACGTCCGCCGCCGCCAGCGCCGGCGCATCGTTCACGCCGTCACCGACCATCGCAACCACGCTCGTCGCCGCCAGCCGCCGGATGCGCGACAGCTTGTCCGCCGGCAACAGGTTTGGATGCACCTCGTCCAGGTCCAGCCCCCCCGCAATCCGCGCCGCCGGCCCCGCGTGATCACCCGTCAACATGACCAGCCGCCTGACCCGCGCTGCCCGCAACGCCCGCAACGCCGCCGCCGCATCCGCCCGCACCGAGTCCACCAGCACCAGAAAGCCGACCACCGCCCGCTCCCGCGCAACGACCATCACCGTGCCGTCCCGTGGCCGCGCAAGTTCATCCCGCAAGACGCCCCCAGTCGACAACCCTTCGCGCGCGACCAGCTCCGGCCGCCCGATCCGCACCCGCGCCCCGTCGACCAGCGCGGCCACCCCCCAACCGGGCTCAGCCGCGAAATCCGTAATCGCCGGCAGCGTCAGCGCGCGCTCCCGCGCCGCCCGCACCACCGCCTCGGCCAGCGGGTGCTCGCTGTGATGCTCGATCGCCGCCGCCAGCGTCAGCACCGCCGCCGGGTCCCAGCCGTCCGCCGCAACCACCTCGGTTACGCCCGGCTGCCCCGTCGTCAGCGTCCCCGTCTTGTCGAACACCATCGTCTCGACCGCCGCCAGCCGCTCCAGGTGCGCCCCGCCCTTGAACAGGATCCCCGTTCGCGCGCCGCACGCCACCGCCGCCAGCAACGCCACCGGCGACGCCAGCACCACCGCGCACGGCGACGCCGCCACCAGCAGGATCATCCCCCGCCGGACCGCTTCCACCCACGCCCCGCTCGCCACGCCGCCGCCCACGATCGCCACCGCCACGATCGCCAGCACCGCCAGCACGTACGGCGTCTCCCACCGCTCGACCAGCGTCTGCGTCCGCGACTGGTGCTCCTCCGCCTCCTCCACCAATTGCACGATCCGGCTGATCGTCGATTCGCCCGCCGGCCGCGTCATCGTGATCCGCAGCGAGCCGTTCACGTTGATCGTCCCCGCCAAAACGACGTCGCCCGGCTCCTTGTCCACCGGCTGCGACTCGCCCGTGACGACGCTCTCGTCCACCGCGCCCGCGCCCGCGACCACCTCCCCGTCGACCGGAAACCGCTCGCCCGGCTTGATCCGCAGCAGGTCACCGACGACGAGCTCGCTCACCGCGATCCGCTGCTCTGCACCGCTCGCATCGATCCGCACCGCCTCCGTCGGCCGAATCTCCTCCAGCGCGCGGATGTTCCGCCGCGTCCGCTCGAGCGCGTAGTGCTCGAGCGCATCACTCAACGAAAACAGGAACAGCAGCGTGATCCCCTCGTGCCAGTAGCCCAGCCCGGCCGACACCGCCGCCACCAGCACCATCAGGAAGTTGATGTCGAGCCGTCCGCGCCCGAACGTGATCAGCGCCTCGCGCGTCGCCCGCGCCCCGCCCAGTACGAACGCCGCCGCGATCAGCGCCGTCGCGAGCCCTGCCGCCACCGGCATCAGCAGCCAGCCCGCCACCGCGCTCACCGCGCACAGCCCCGTCGTGATCAGCCGATCCCGCGCCGGCACCTGCGCGCCGCTCAGCACGACCAGCGGCCGGCTCAGCCGCGGCGCCGCCGGGAGTCGGGCAGTACTCGTCATCGCACCAGCGCCGACAGCCGCACCCGCCGGCGCATCGCAGGGGTCTTCATCCCGACCACTGTCCACCACCCCGCCGGCGACTGCAAGCTCGTCATCTGCTCAGCAGCGTGACACGTTGCTTGCGCTTTCGAACACGAGCGCTGCCGCGGCGCCGCGGCCACCCGCTAGCGCGCCCGCTCAATCGGCGCCAGCCCCCGCGCCGACCGGTCCCGGTCGATGAGCGCGTGCACCTCGTCCGCCACCGCCCGCAGCGCCGCCCGTGGCGTCTGCCGCGCCTGCACCACGTTCTTCAACGCGTCCGACAGCGCCAGCTCCAGCGCCATCTGGTAGGGGCCCAGCGTCAGGAACCCCGGCATCTCCCCGGTTTCCGAATCCGGCGTGATCGCGTACTCCAGCCATTCCGCCCGCGCCGGGTAAAGCTTCCGCGGCATCGGCGGCACGATCACCGCCCCCGTCCGCGGATCGACGATCCCCGCCGTCTCCTTGAACGCCGGCGTCCCGATCAGCGACAGCCGCGCCGGCGGCGCCACCCGCAGCGTGTCCCAGTACGCCAGCGCCCGCTCCCGCGCGATCAGCCACTTCACCATCCGCCACGCCTGCCGCTTGTGCTCGCTGTGCACGCTCACCGCCCACAACACCGACCCCGTGATCACCGCCGGCTCGTCCCGCTGCGGCAGCGCCGCCACCGCAAAATCCAGCCCCGGCGCCTCGATCTCCACGCTCGGCACCCGCCAGCTCCCGTCCAGCAGCATCGCCGCCCGCCCGATCTTGAACATGTCGTCCGGGCCCGCGGCCGTGTCCGGCTGGTCCAGCGTCCGAATCGGCGTGTCCGGCGGCAACACCGCGGCAATGAACCGCAAGGCCTCGACGCCGGCCGGCGCGTCGATCAGCGTCGTCGTCTGCGCGGCATCCCACACCTCCCCGCCCGCCTGCTTGAACAGCGCCAGGAACGGCCACGCCCACAGGTCGAACACCAGCCCGTGCTGCACGACCTGCCCCCGCGCATCCCGCACCGTCAGCACCGCCGCCGCCCGCTGCAGGTCCTCCCAATCCCACGCCGGGCTCGGATAGCTCAGCGGCGCGTCCGGATGCTTCGCGTTGTACGCGTCGAACAGTTCCCGGTTGTAGAACAACCCGTACTGTGCGTTGTCCGACGGCAGCGCGAAATACCGCCCGTCCAGCTCCAGCGCCTCCCAGATCCACGGAAAGAAGTCCGCCCGCTCCGCTTCCGTCAGCCCGAGCTCCGGATCGTCGATGAACGGCGTCAGGTCCGCCAGCAGCCCCTTGTTGACCGCCGCGAAGTAATCCGTGATCGGCAGCCGCATCACGTCCGCCCCCGTCCCGACCGCGTGCCACGCCTCGTACTTCGCCATCACGTCGGAGTAGCGCTGGTAGTTGATCTCCCACGCCGGGTTCAGCTGCTCGAAACGCCGCGCATAAATGTCCTCGAACAGCCGGTCCTCGAACGGCTGCCCCCACACCACCATCATCAGCGTCCGGTCAGCCGCCCCGTCGCGCAGCGGCGCTGTCAGCCAGACCACCAGCGTCGGCGGCAGGCACACGGCCCCCGTCACCACGACCAGCAACGCGATCACCCCGTGACTCGCCCGCATCAGCCGCTACCCCTTCAGCCCCGTCAGCGCGATCCCCCGCACGAACTGCCGCTCGAACACCAGGTACACCACGATCATCGGCACCGTGATGATCGTCGCCGCCGCCATCTGCGTTGGGAACGAATCGACGTACGTCCCCGCCGCCAGCTCCGCCACCGCCAGCGGTAGCGTCTTGTACCCCTCCGAGTCGATCACGATCAGCGGCCAGAAGAACGAGTTCCAATGCGTCATGAACGTGAAGATCGCCAGCGCTCCCAGTCCGCCCCGCGCCGCCGGCAGCACCACGTGCTGGAAGATCTCGAAGTACGTCATCCCGTCGACCCGCCCCGCGTCGATCAGCTCGTCCGGGATCCCCGTGATCACCTGCCGCATGTAGAAGATCCCGAACGCCGACGCCAGAAACGGCACGATCAGCGCCTGGTAGTTGTCGATGTACCCCAGCCACGTGCACAGGATGTACGCGAAGATGAAGTACACCTGGTAGGGCAGCATCATCGTCAGCAGCGTCAGCCCGAACGTCACCTGCCGCCCCCGAAAGCGCAGCTTCGCGAACGCGTAGCCCGCCAGCGCGTTGTAGAACACCGACACCACCGTCACCACCACCGCCACGATCACGCTGTTCAAGTAGAACTGCTCGAGCTCCGCCGCCTGCCACGCGTCCGCGAAGTTCGTCCACGCCCACTCCCATACCGCGCCGCTTGGCAGCAGCCGCAACGCGCCCTCCGTCGCCTCCCCCCGCGTCTTCAACGCCGTCGACACCATCCACCCGAACGGCAACACCATCGTCAGCGCCCCGGCCCACACCAGTCCGTGCACCACCAGCCGCGCCAGCCAGCTCGGATCGCGCTGCACCCTCATGCCGTCACCCGCTCCCCACGCTGCATCCACCAGACCTGCGCTACCGTCGCCACCGCCGTCACCGCCAACACCACTACCCCGATCGTCGCCGCGTACCCGATACTCCCCCGGTGAAACTCCCGGTACAGATACAGGTTCAACACGTCCGCCCAGTCCGTCCCGTTCCGGCTGAACATCACGTACACCACGTCAAACACCTGCAACGCGTTGATCGCCCCCGTGATCAGCAGGAAAAACGTCATCGGCCGCACCACCGGCCACGTGATCCGCCACGTGCATTGCCACGGCCCCGCGCCGTCCACCGCCGCCGCGTCGTAGTACGACTGCGGCACGTTCGCCACCGCCGCCAGGTACAGCACGATCGCGAACCCCAGCCCCCGCCACGTCGACACCCCGATCACCGCCACCAGGCTCGCCGGCCCGTTCCCCAGCCAGTCCGGCGCCACCATCGCGATCGGTTCCGCCACCAGCCCCACCGCGTGCGGCAGGTTCACCACCTGGCCGATCAGGTGGTTCAGCAGCCCCTGCGGTCCCGGCGCCAGCACCCACTTCCACACCAGCCCGATCGCCACGATCGAGATCACCGTCGGCAGAAAGAACAGCACCCGCGCGACCGTCCGCCCCCGGAACCACGGCGCCCGCAGCGCAACCGCGATCGGAAACGCCAGCAGCACCGTCAACGGCACCGTCACCAGCGTGAACACCAGCGTGTTCCGCAGCGCCTGCCGCAAGGTCGGATCCTGGACCGCTTCCGCGTAGTTCGCCGCCCCCGCCAGCGCGTACCGCCCCCCGCCCAAGGCATGAAAGAAGCTCAGCCCGATCCCGCACAGCGTCGGCGCCGCCGTGAACAGCACGATCACCCCCAGCGGAAACGCCACGAACCGCCAGCCCAGCCCGGGGTGCGCACGTCGGGACAAGCGCCAACCTCCCTGCAGCGCGAAATCGAAGTGTTGCGACCCGCCACGACGCGCGTCGCGCCGCGCAGTATACTGCCCCGTCCGCTGTTGCGCACGGCGCCCCCGCGACGCAAAGGAGCTTTATGCTGTTCTCGCTCGTTCTGACGCTCGTCAGCGTCACATTCGCCGCACCGCTGCCTACGATCACCGTCACCGCCGACGATACCCGTATCACCGAGTCCTGCCGGATCGTGATCCCCCCCGGCCAGACCATCGCCGACCAAAACGGTGACGGCGTCCTCCACGTCGCCGCCTCCGACATCACCATCACCTTCGCCGACGGCGCCCACCTCCGCGGCAGCCCCCCCGACGCCGACCCCGATACCTACGAAGGTTACGGCCTCCGTATCCTCAATCAGCAGAACGTCACCGTCCGCCACGCCCGCCTCAGCGGCTTCCGCGCCGGCCTCTTCGCCACCAACGCCGACGGCCTCACCCTCGAAGCGATCGACGCCAGCGACGGCCGCCGCGCCCGCCTCTACTCCACCCGCCTCATCGAGGCCGGCCGCGACTGGATCCGCCCTCACGACAATGACGACAACGAGTGGCTCAGCCGCTACGCCGCCGCCCTCTACGTCGAGGACAGCGACAACATCACCGTCCGCCGTAACAAGGTCTGGCACAGCCAGAACGCCCTCTGCCTCGACCGCGTCAACGACTCCCGCATCTACGACAACGATTTCTCGTTCAACTCCGGCTGGGGCATCGCCCTCTGGCGCTCCTCCCGCAACGTCATCACCCGTAACGCCGCCGACTTCTGCGTCCGCGGCTACAGCCACCACGTCTACAACCGCGGCCAGGACTCCGCCGGCATCCTCGCCTTCGAGCAGAACAGCCACAACACCATCGCCGAAAACTCCGCCACCCACGGCGGCGACGGCTTCTTCGGCTTCGCCGGCCGCGAGGCCCTCGGCCAGCGCGGCCGCGACGATGACGAAACCCCCGCCCAAGCCGAGGAGCGCGCCCTCACCATCGCCCGACGCGTCGGCAACAACCACAACCTCCTCATCGCCAACGACTTCTCCTACGCCCCCGCCCACGGCATCGAAAACACCTTCTCCTTCGGCAACCGCTTCCTCAACAACCGCCTCGTCGAAAACGCCATCTGCGGCGTCTGGGGCGGCTTCTCCCAGGATACCCTCATCGCCGGCAACCACTTCGCCCGCAACGGCGACATGGGCTACGGCCTCGAGCGCGGCGGCGTCAACATCGAGTTCGGCCGCCACAACCGTATCCTCGACAACCAGTTCGTCGAGAACTACTGCGGCGTCCACCTCTGGTGGCTCCGCTGGGGCAGCGGTCCGGCCAACCTCTGGAGCCGCACCCACCTCCGCGACTTCGACGACAACCTCATCGCCGGCAATACCTTCACCCGCGATCAACTCGCCCTCGACTTCCGCGGCGAC
>CAZCKC010000061.1:0-19575 GCA_964499235.1 uncultured Planctomycetales bacterium
CCCTCGACGATCGCCGTCTTGCCGACGCCCGCCTCGCCCAGCAGCACGGGGTTGTTCTTCATCCGCCGGCACAGCACCGTGATCACACGCTCGATCTCTTTCGCCCGCCCGATCACCGGGTCGAGCTTGCCGTCGCGGGCCAGCTCGGTCAGGTCGCGGCCAAAGGAATCCAGCGCCGGCGTCTTGCTCTTGCCTTCCTTCTTCGCGGTGCCGCCCTCGGGCGGGCCGGCCATCGTGGCCGACTCTTCCGACTCCACGCCCGCGCCGAGGAGATTCAGCACCTCCTCGCGGACATCCTCGAGCTTCAGCCCGAGGTTCATCAGCACCTGCGCCGCCACGCCGTCCTGCTCACGCAACAGGCCCAGCAGCAGGTGCTCGGTCCCCACGTAGTTGTGGTTCAGGTTGCGGGCTTCCTCAATGGCGTACTCGATCACCCGCTTCGCCCGCGGGGTCTGCGGCAGCTTGCCCATCGTGACCATCTCAGGTCCGCTTTTGACCAGCTTCTCGACCTCGAGCCGAACCCGGCGTAAATCCACACCGAGGTTCTTCAGCACGTTCGCCCCCACGCCCGACCCTTCCTTGACCAGGCCCAGGAGGATGTGCTCCGTGCCGATGTATTCGTGGTTGAATCGCTGCGCCTCTTGGTTGGCGAGGGCCATCACCTTGCGGGCGCGATCCGTAAAGCGTTCAAACATAATCCCTTGTCTCCTTGGCAGGTCGTGCCCGGCCAGCCGACGGCCGACCGAAAACGGCGTGACCTGTTGCTGAGGCCTCGCCTTTAGTGTATGAGCGGCCCGGCGAACCGGCAACAAACGCCCGCGTTGCTTCCTCGCCCGTGGTGCTTTCTATCGTCGGAAATCGGCCCGCCGCTAAGACCTCTGTTACGAGCAATCGCGGTGCCAAGGTCGCGCTATTCTTGCGCCGCCGTTGCATTCGTGAGCCTGGGACGCCAGAACGCCGCATACAACCGGTGCCGGTCCCGGGCCGCCAACGCTTCCCATGCCATTCTGGCAGCATCGTCACGCCCCGCCACCGTCAACGCCTGGGCCACGCGATACAGCACGTGCAGATCGCTCTCCACATCACGCTGCAGCGGGAGCAGGATCGCCAACGCCTCCTCCGCCCGCCCCGCGTCCAGCAGTGCCGTCGCCTCCCGCAGCCGCGCGTTCCGGCTTTCACGGGCTTCAGAAACTTGCTCACGCCGCAGGGCCGACCCCAGCCGGACCTGAACGCCCAGGTACGCCCCGCCGGCCGCCCCCGCCAACAATCCCCGCACCGTCGGATCAAACTCCAGTGGAATCAGCAAGTACGCCGCCAGCGTTAGCGCCACCAGCACCGTCGTCACCAGCCCCGTGACCAGCCCGACCCCCACCTGGCCCAGCAGCACCAGCCCCACGCCCGGCACGAGCAGGTTCAGCACCTTCAGCTGAAACCCGGACCAGCGGCTCATCCGCGGCTTTCCGCCGGCTCGGCCACGCCCGCCCGCCGGGCGGCCCGCAGCACGTTCTCGAACACCGGCGCAAACGCCTCGGCGTCGTGGTTGTCGCTCACGTACGCCCGCGCCGAGGTGAGGAGTCCCTCCACTTCCTGCCGCCCTTCCAGGATCCGCGTGAGCTGGTACGCCAGCTCATTCGCCGAACCCGGCGCGAACTGCAGCGACGTCTCGTCATCAATAAACCATTCCGCCGACTGGTCCCGCGACGCCACCACGTACACGCCCCGCGCCATCGCCAGCAGCGGCACGATCGACGTCTCGTCCTCGCTGGCCGGCACCACCAGCACATCCGCCCCCTCGATCGCCAGCTCCGCGAACTGCGGCGCGTCGATCACCGACACGCGGTGCTCGATCCCCCGCGTGCGCAGCATCCGCCACAGCGGCTGGCGACTGGAACCGCGGCCGACGAGCACCACCTGGAACTCCCGCTCCTGCCGATCCAACTGCTGCACCGCGTCCACCAGCACCGTCAACCCCGCGTGATCCGCCAGCGGCCCGTGCCACACGATCGCCGGCAACCGGCTCCGCGGCGCCGCCACCGGCCCCTGCCAGTCCGGAATCGGCAGCACCGGCCCGATCACGTCGATCACGTCCAGCTCCTGCCGCAGCCGCCCCTCGATCGCCGCGCGCAATGCCTCCGTCGCCGCCACGAACGTGTGCCGCGGCTGGATCATCGGCCGGTGCACCCGCCGCGCTACCCCGTGCGACGAGACGTAAACCACCAGCGGCGCGTTGATCGATTCCGCCCACCGGCTGATCGCTGGAAAGCCCCGCAGCGTCCACAGGCACAGCAGCTGCGGCGTCGGCCCCGGCCGGCTCCGCAGCTGGCGGCCGAGCGTCCACGCCCGCCAGCCCTCGAGCGCCGGCACCGCCATCATCTCCGGGTTCGCCAGCACGTCACCGGCGATCTCGGGCTCATCGGTCAGGACGGCCGAGGTGATCGCGTCCGCCCGCAGGCGATCGCTCAGCGCGCGAATCATCGGCCCGAGGCGGATCAGGCTGTCGGCCTCGACCACGTGGAGGACGTGCAACGGCTCCGGGTTGTCGGCGGCGTGCGGGCTGCGCACGATTCCGGCGTTCATGCCCGGCAGAATAATCTGGCGGCCGCTGCCGCGGTAGGCGCCCCGAGGCGGCGCGCCGCCGTTAGGGCTGCTCGTTGTTCGACGCTTCGGCGTCGCCGGTGTCGATCTCGAGCGGGGCGTGGTGGTGCTCACCGGGATCGGGCTCGGTGAGGATCTTCCAGAAGCAGAAGATGTTCAGCAGCAGCACGAACGCGATCGTGACGGCCATGAGTACCAGCCCGAACGCGTTCAGCCCCGCGACCGCTTCCGCGAGCAGCATCATGGTCCCATTCCTTCCCCGACCGTCACGTTCGCCCGCCGGACGGCCCGGCGAATGCGCAACCCGATCGCCACGTCGGCCAGCGCGAAGATCAGCAGGAACATCAGGATGAAGCCGACAAACACCGCCCGGGCGACCATCGCCTGGTTCTCGGCGGCCCCGGTCTGGGCGTCGAGCTCCGCCGCGAACTCGGGCAGCCGCTGCTGGAACGCGTACAGCTGCGCGTCCGCGGTCTCGTCGGCCGCCTCGATCTGCTCGATCTTGGCGAGGATCGCCTGCCGGCGCTCGTCCGGATCCTCGATCTCCAGCCCGAATTCCTCGGCGATCGCCGCGCCGTAGACCGCGGCCGCCGCCTTCTCCACGGCGGCCGACGGGCTCATCTGCTCGACGTATTCAGGGCCCTTCTGCCAGAACCAGCCGACCAGGATCACGATCAGAAAAGCCGGCGTGACGTACTTGATCAGCGGCGCCAGCCAGCGTGGGATCTGGATCGCCGCGCCGCGGTTGGCCTCGTCCAGTCCGCGCTCGACGCCGACCCCCCACCCGAAGATCAGCGTCACGCCGAGCCCGCCGAGGATCATCAAAAAGCTCACCCAGAAGTCGGTGTGATCGAGCGCCGTCAGCGCCTCGCTGTAGTACATGATCAGCCCGGCGCCGACCAGCGTGATCAGCGCGATCAGCGTCACGCTCCCCGTCCGCCGCAGCCCGAAGCCGTCCTCCAGGAACGCGATCGCCGGCTGGAGCATGCTGATCGAGCTCGTGACCGCCGCCAGGAACAGCAGCCCGAACCACGTCGCGCCAAAAAACGACTCGGCCAGCGCCCCGCCCGGCATGTTGTGCATGATCCCCGGCAGCGTGATGAAGCCCAGGCTGAACGTCCCGCCCTGCGCCTGCTCCGCGCCGAAGAACAGGAACGCGGCCGGCACCACGATCAGCCCGCCCAGGATCACCTCGCAAAACTCGTTGGTGCTCGACGCGGTCACCGACGTCAGCACCACGTCGTCGTTCTTGCGCACGTAGCTGGAATACGTCACGATCAGGCCGAAGCCGACGCTCAGGCTGAAGAAGATCTGCCCCGCGGCCGCCAGCCAGACCTCCGCCCGCCCCAGCGCCTGCCAGTCGGGATTCCACATGAAGCCGAGGCCGCTCTCGAGCGTGCGGCCTTCCACCACGTTATCGAGCGTCAGCACGCGGATCAGCACGATCACCGCGCACGCGATCAGCAACGGCATCGCCGCGATGCAGAACCGCTCGATCCCCTTGGCGATCCCGCGGTAGATGATGAAGAAGTTGACCACGAAGCACAGCAGCACCAGCCACAGCATCGACGTGCCGAACATGCCGCCGTTGCCGGTCAGCCCGAAGGTCTCGGCGAAGTAGCCGGCTGACTCGTCGACAACGCTGCCGCCGCGCTCCTCCGCCCGGCGGAACAGCTCGCTGAACGCGCCCGTCGCGAAGTCGATGCAGTATTTCAGGCACAGCGCCTCGATCAACACGTAGTACATGTACACGCCGATCGGCACCAGCAGCGTGATTACGCCGACCACCCGCCCGAGCAGCCCCCGCGAGATCGCGTAGAAGATCCCCGGCCCGCTGTGCTGCCCGTACCGCCCGCCGAGCCGTCCCAGCGTCCACTCGCACCACGCGATCGGAATCCCCACGATCAGGAAGCTGATCAGGTAGGGAATCATGAACGCGCCGCCGCCATTGTTGACGGCCTCGCTCGGGAAGCGCAGGAAGTTGCCCAGCCCGACCGCCGAGCCCGCGACGGCCAGGATCACGCCGATCCGCGACCCCCAGTTCTCCTGTCGCCGACGCCGCGGCAGCTCGCTCATGCGCTCGGATCCCCTAGCTTTCCCGGTCGAATGGCTTGGCATTTCGCGCCGCCCGCTTCCGCGCCGCGTCGGCCGCCATCGCGCCCGAGTTCAGGCGGCCGAAGTACTCGTGGGCGCCGCGCAGCACCACCGGCAGCAGCAGCAACGCGCCGAGCAGGTTAGGCACCAGCATCAGCCCCATCAAGCCATCAGACAAGTTGATGATCGGGTCGAGCTGCGGCGTCGCCGCCCCCACGACGATCGCGACCACGAACAGCGACTTGAACGGCAGCACCGCCCGGTCCCCCAGCAGGAACGTCGCGCAGGTCTCCCCGTAGTAAGACCAGCTGATCATCGTTGAAAACGCGAACAGAAACGCCGCAATCGGCACGAAGAACGAGCCGAAGCCCGCGATGCTCTGGTCAAACGCGTACGCCGTCAGCTTCACCCCGCCACGGTGCAGATAGACCGCCGGCTCACGCGCGATCCCCCGCTCGATCTTCGCCACCAGCGCCGCCTGCGCACCCGGGTCGTCCGGCGCCGCCATCCGGGCAACCAGGTGCCCCGTGTCGGCGTCAACGGCGTCCGCCGTGGTCACGATCACCGTGCCGATGACCGCCGGCGCGTCCGGCTGCTCGCCCGCCGCCGCCCCGTCGTCCACCGGCGGCTCAACCGTCTTGAACAGCAGCTCGTCGTTGATCGGCGGGGCCTTGGCATCCGCGGGATCGATCTTCAGCACGATCCGCGTCCCGCTGCTGTCCGTGACAATCGTTGGCCCGCCAACGACCGTCCCGACCGCCGGCCGGTCCAGCACCCCCGTGATCAAGATCACCAGCGCCGTCATCGTGCAGACCACGAGCGTGTCGATGAACGGCCCCGTCGCGGCCACCACACCCTCGCGGATCGGCTCGTTCGTCCGCGCCGTCGCGTGCGCCATCGGCGCCGAACCAAGCCCCGCCTCGTTCGAGAACACCCCCCGCCGGAGCCCCTGCTCGATCGCCAGCCACACGCCCGCCCCGAGGAACGCCCCGCCGGCCGCCGTCGACGTGAACGCGGCCGCGAAGATCTGCCCGAACACCTGCGGCACCAGCCCGACGTTGCTGAGGATCACCCACAGCGCCCCGACCACGTAGATCAGGCACATGCCGGGTACCAGCTTGCCCGCGACCTGCCCGATCCGCCGGATCCCGCCGATGATCACCAGCCCGGTCAGCAGCGCCAGCACGAAGCCCACGCCCAGCCGCAGCCCGGTCCTGTCCACGTCGCCGGCCAGCCCGCTTTGGCGGACGAACGTCTCGCTGATCTCCGCCACCTGGTTGGCCTGGAACATGTTGCCGATGCCGAAGCTGGCCACCGCGCCGAACAGCGCGAACGCGAACGCCAGGATCGTCGCGAAGACGCGCAAGCCCCCCGGTGTCGCCCCCAGCCCCATCTGGATGTAGTACATCGGCCCGCCGCGGTACTCGCCCCGCTCGTCCTGCCGCCGGTACATCACCGCCAGCGAGCAGGTGACGAACTTCGTCGCCATCCCCAGCAGCCCCACCATCCACATCCAGAAGACCGCCCCCGGCCCCCCCACCGCGATCGCCACCGCCACCCCTGCGATGTTGCCCAGCCCGATCGTCGCCGACAGCGCGGCCGACAACGCCTGGAAATGCGAGATGTTGCCTTCGTCCGCCGGATCGTCGTACTTGCCGGTGATGATCGCGAAGCCGTGCGTCAGCGCCCGCCACTGCACGAACCGCGTCACCAGCGTGAAGAGCAGCCCGGCCCCGGCCAGCAGGCCGGCCACCGGCGTGCTCCAGACCAGCCCGGCAAACGTCTCGAGCAGGTCGGCGACGGCAAGCAGCGGATCAGCTGAGCTGGCGAGCGACATGGGCACGGGCTCATCAGCAAGCGGGCGACGGCAATACGATTTCCCGGGATGGGAACCCAGCGACTTGGGCCGCACTGTAGTGCCGCCCCCGCGGGGTCGCAAGCGACGCCCGCCGCTTGGCCGCGCTTCCCCACGGCCCCTTTTCGCGCCCCCGCAAACCGACTATGTTGCCGGCGCTTACACGACGACGGTCAGGAGCCCGCAGCAATCAACGACGAACCTTCCCAACCCAACGTCGACGCCCGCCGGCCGCGGCCGGCGTTCGGCTCGCTCGGCGGCCTGATCCGCTCGCGGGTGACCGCGGGCGTGGTCACGATCCTGCCGATCGTGATCACGCTGTGGATCATCCGCGTGCTCTTCAACCTGATCCGCGACTCGTCGCAGTGGGTCGTTGAGGCCTACCTGCTGCATACCGACACCGGGCGGTTCCTGCTCGAGTCCTGGAAGTTCAACTTCGACCAGTGGAACCGAATCGTCCGCGAGGCCCAGGAGCGCGGGCTCAGCCCGACCTCCGAGCAGTTCGCCGCCCTGCTGCCCGCCTACGTGCAGTGGGCCGTCCCGATTATCGCGGTCCTGCTGACCTTCGGCGTGCTCTACGTCATCGGGCTGTTCACGGCCAACTACTTCGGCCGGCGGCTGCTGAGCCTCTTCGAGCAGTTCGTCGAGCGCGTTCCAATCGTCAAGACCATCTATCGCGCCATCAAGCAGATCCTGGCGTCCTTTCACGGTGACCAGTCGCAGAACTTCCAGCGCGTGGCGCTGGTCCCTTTCCCCCAGGAGCGGATGCGGTGTGTCGGCTTCATCACGGCCATCTTCACCGATTCGGTGACCAAGGAGGAGCTGGCCACGGTCTTCATCCCGACCACGCCCAATCCGACGACCGGCTACCTCCAGATCCTCCGCCGCGGCGAGCTGACCGAGCTCGACTGGAGCGTCGAGGACGCCGTCCGCACGATCATGTCCGGCGGCATCCTCCGCCCCGACTTCCTGACGATCGTCCCCACCAAGGACATGCACAAGTACGAAACCATCCCCGCCGGCGTCCTCCAGCCCGGCGAGCAACCCAGCCTCCCCGACACCGTCCCCCCACCTCCCGACCCGCGCCCGTCGCAATAAAGCAACGCGACGACGAACCGCAGACCAGGCGGGCCGATCACATCAGTGCAACGGTGGCTAACGCTGCGCTGGCGCGTCCTCCCCCGCCGGCGCCTCGATCACCCCCAGCTGCCACGCCACGAACGTCCAGATGTCCAGCTGCCGCTCGATCCGCTTGCTCAGCGGCATCCCCGCCCCGTGTCCCGCCTTCCGCTCCACCCACAACAGGATCGGGTCGTCGCCCGCGCTCTCCGTCTGCAGCAGCGCCGCCATCTTCCGCGCGTGCATCGGGTCCACCCGCGTGTCCGTCTCGGCCGTCTGGAAGAACACCGCCGGGTACTCCGTGCCCGCCGCGACGCGGTGATACGGCGAGTACGCCCGCAGCCACTGGAAGTGCTCCGGGTTGTCCGGGTCGCCATATTCCGGAATCCACAGCCGCGCGATCTCCTTGTGGTGATAGCGCAGCATGTCCAGCAGCGGCACCCCGCAAACCACCGCCTGAAACAGCTTCGGCCGCTGCGTCAGCACCGCCCCCACCAGCAGCCCGCCGTTGCTGCCGCCGCGGATCGCGAGCTTGTCCGGCTTCGTGTACCGCGCGCGGATCAGGTACTCGGCCGCCGCGATAAAGTCGTCAAAGCTGTTCTGCTTGTTGGCCATCCGCCCGCCGAGGTGCCACGCCTTCCCGAACTCCCCGCCGCCGCGGATGTTCGCCACCGCGAAGATCCCGCCCCGGTCGAGCCAGTCAAACGCCGCCGAGTATAGAAACGGCGTCACCGCGTTGTTGAACCCCCCGTAACCGTACAGCAGCGTCGGCCGCTCACCGTCACGCTCCAGCCCCTTCTTGTGCACGATGAACATCGGCACCCGCGTCCCGTCCTGCGACCGGTACCACACCTGCTCCGTCGCGTACTGGTCGAAGTCGATGTCGATGTCGATTTGGTCCAGCACCCGCGTCGCGCCCGTCTCCAGGTTGTGCACGAAGTTCGTGTCCGGGTACGCGAACGAGTCGAAGCGGTAGAAGAGCTCCGGCTGCTCCGGCTCGCCGCTCATCCCCCCCACGCTCCCCAGCGTCGGCAGCTCCAATTCCTTCTCAAAGGTCCCGTCCAGGGAGTAGATCCGCAGGTGCGAGTACGCGTCCTCCAGCACCCGCAGCACCAGCTTCCCGCCCACGATCTGCAGCGCCTCGATCACGCCCTCCCCCTCGGGCACGATCGTCTGCCAGTGCTCCCGCCCCGGCGTCGCCACCGGCGCCGCCAGCACCCGGTACCGCGGCGCCTCGAAGTTCGTCAGCAGGTACAACGTCCCCTCGTGCACGTCGCCGCCGAACTGACCGTCCAGCCCGACCGCCACCGAGAGCATCTCCTCCGCCCCCACGCGCCGTACCCACAAGTCGTTCTTGGTCCAGTCCGTCGACGCGCTGAAGAACTTGTACTGCTCGTCGCTGCTCAACGAGCAACTCGTCCACGTCTCCTTCGCGAATTGGTCCCCGAAGACCTTCGGATCCTCCCGCCAGCCCGTCCCGAACTTGTGGTAGTAAATCCGCCGGAAGTAGTTCTCATCCCCCGCCGGCACCGTCCCCTGCTCCGGATAGCGGCTGTAGTGAAAGCCCTGCCCGTCCGGATCCCACGCAATTGCCGCCGCCCGCGTGTTCGGAATCGTCAGCGCCAGGTCCGTGGCCGTGTCCACGTCGCGCAGGTGCAGCACGCTCTCCTCGCTGCCGCCCTCCGACTTGCCGTAGACGACCAGCTTCCCGTCCGGCGACGGCACCCACCAGTCCAGCGCTGTCGTCCCGTCATCACTGAACTGGTTCGGATCGATCACGACCTGCGGCTCGGTGTCCAGCCCCCCAATCCGCACGTAAACGACCGCGTGATCCTGCTCCGCCTCGCGCTTCGAGAAGAAGAACCGGTCCCCCACCCGCCGCGGAATCGACGTGTACGTGATGAAGTACAGCTCCTCCAGCCGCTGCCGCAGGTGGCTGCGATAGTCGCTGAACCGGTCCAGCAGCGCCCGCGTCAGCGCGTTCTGCGCCACCGTCCATTGCGCGACCGCCGGGTCGTCGCCCGTCTCCAGCCAACGGAAACGGTCCACGATCTCCTCGCCATGCAGCGTCTCGCTCACCGGCTTCTCAACCGTGACCGGGTAGTCAGGCCGTTGGGCCGCCGCCGTTACCGCCAGCCCTCCCAGCACGAACGCGGCACACCAAACCAACGAATTGCTGCCCACGGCCGCTCTCCTTGTATGCAAAAAAGGTCGCAAGACTCCGCGGATGCTACCGGACCCGCCGCCCCGCGGCCACGCCTCACGCCGAGCGGTCGCCAACCCGCGCCACCGCCGCCCGGCGCTGCCGCAAATACGTCCGCACCCCCCGCCAGTTCGCCAGCGTGATCGCCGCCAGGATCAGCCCCGCCCCCACCAGCAGCCACCGCGTCAGCGGCTCGTCCAGCAGCCACCACGCCCCCACCACCCCCACCACCCGCGCCAGGGTGGTCACGATCGACAGCCGGTTGATCTCCATCCGGTTCAGCGCCATGAACCACAGCATGTAGTTCAAAAAGCTCGTCCCCAGCGTGATGTACAATAGCCCCACGATCGAGAACCACCGCACGTCGTCCAGCCGCAGCTGGTACAGATCCACCAGCGGCGCCCAGCAGTCCAGCGCCGCCCCGATCGTCATCACCAGCGCCGCCGCCCGGATCGCCCCGTACTTCTTCGCCAGCCCGATCGACGCGATGCTGTACCCCGCCCAGCTGAACACCGCGAAGAACAGCAGCACATCCCCCTTCAAGAACGTCGCCCCGTTCGCCGCCGTCAGCCCGTCCGTGAACAAGCTCGCCGCCCCCAAAAACGCCAGCAGCGCCGCGATCCCCATCCGCAGCGACCACCGTGTGCTCCCCGTCGCCAGCGTGATCAAGAACGTCAACACCGGCAGCAGCGCGTAAAACAACCCCGCGTGCGACGCGTTCGCCAGCTTCACCCCCGTCAGGAAAAAGAACTGGTTCGCCGGCACGCACAAGAACGCCGCCAGCAGCAGCCGCGGGTAATCCCGCCGCTCGATCGGCTGCCGGTCCCGTTCTGTCCGCTTCGGCAGCAGCCGGTACGTCCCCAACAACAACAAACCGGCCGTCGCAAAGCGAAAGAACCCCGTCGACAGCGGCGGCAGCGTCGCCATCGCCGCCTTCGCCGCCACCGGCGTGAAGCCGGCCAGCAACACCACGCTCACCAGCAACCCCGCGTTGATCACGTGCTGGACCACCGCCGGCGGGCGGCCGGGCTCAGCCATCGGCGATCAGCTGCGTCTGCGCCAGCGCCGCGTACGTCGGGCAGGTCTCGATCAGTTCGGGGTGGCTGCCGCTGCCAACGATCTGTCCCCGGTCCAGCACCACGATCCGGTCGGCGTGCCGGATCGTGCTCAGCCGGTGCGCAATGATGATCACCGTCCGGTCCTGCGTCACCTCCGCCAGCGCCGCCTGGATCTTCGCCTCGCTCTCCGCATCCACCTGGCTGGTGGCCTCGTCAAGGATCAGGATCGGCGGGTCGCGCAGGATCGCCCGCGCCAGTGCCAGCCGCTGCTTTTGCCCCCCCGACAGCGACTTCGCGTTGATCTGCGTCGCCAGCCCCCGCGTCAGCCCCGCCGCGTCCGTCCGCTGCAACTCCTCCAGAAACTCGTCCAGGTGCGCATGCCGCGCCGCCGCCTCGATCGCCGCCTCGTCCGCCTGCTCCACGCCGTACGCGATGTTCTCCGCCACCGTCCCGCTGAAGATCACCGCGTCCTGCGGCACCAGCCCGAACAGCCGCCGCAGCGTCGCCAACGGCCACTCCGCCAGGTCCTGCCCGTCCAGCATGATCCGGCCGGCCGTCGGCTCGAAGAACCGCAGCAGCAGCGAGATCAGCGTCGTCTTGCCCGACCCGTTCGGACCGACCAGCGCCACCACGTCGCCCTTCTCGATCGTCAAGTCCATCTGATCCACGACCAGCTGCTCGGGCGCGTTCGGGTACGCGAAGCTCAACCCGTGCAGCGTCAGCGCCTGCTCGAATCGGGCCGGCGCCACCGCCGCTTCCGTCCCGAGCGGCTCCGGCGGCGTGTCGATCAGCTCGAACACCCGGCTGGCCGCCGCGTCGGCCGCCTGCACGCGGTTGTTCACGTTCCCCAGCTTCCGCACCGGGTCAAACGTCCCGGCCAGGCAGATCACCGCCCCGAAGAAGACGTACGGCTCGATGTCGTTCGCGAAGACCCGGTAGCCGCCGTACATGATGAACGCCGCCACCGCGATGATCGCCAGCGTCTCCAGCGTCGGCTTCGTCGCGGCGTCCGCCACCTCGATGTGCGTCTGCGCCTTCCGCAGCGCCTCCGCCTCGCCGCGGAACCGCCGCCCCTCGGCCGCCTCCATGTTGTAGGCTTTCACCACCCGTATCCCGGCCAGCCGCTCGTCGAGGTGATCCAGCAGCAGCCCCCACGACTTCGATGCCCGCCGCTGCCCCCGCTTCACCAGCCGCCCGAACGTGCGGATGATTAGCGCCCCGATCGGCAGCCCGATGCCGGCCACCACCAGGATCCGCCAGTCGATCGCCAACGTCAGCGCCAGCACGCCGACCGCCTTCAACGGCTCGCGGACCGTCTTGCCGAACAGCGTCCAGACCCCCGTCTCCACCCGGTTCAGGTCGGTCGCGAACCGCCCCAGCGTGTCGCCTGTCGCGTGCGTCGTGTGCCACGGGATCGGCAGCCGCAGCACCTGGTCGGCCAGATGACAGCGCAGGTCATGCAAGGCCCGCTGGACCGCCACCGCCACCAGCCCCTCGTTTGCGAACCGGCACAGGCTCCCCAGCACCGTGATCAGCACCACGATCGACATCAGCCCTGCCAGGGTCAGGAACCGTGCCTCCGGCGAGTCGCCCTGCGGCAACAGCTGCGCCGCGTCGCGCAGCGTCCCCCACCACGCCCGATAAGGCGCCAACGCCACCGTCCGCTCGGCCGTCCCACCGTCGCGATCCTCGACCGTCACCGTGACCGTGTCGTCCCGCACCGTCGCCAGCCGCGCCGTCGCCTCGAACGCGCTGACGCGCTCCCCACCGACGGCCGTGATCTGGTCGCCCGCCGACAGCTGCTCCGCATTGGGCGAGCCCGGGCGGGTGGCCGAGACCGTCAGCCCCTCCGGCGCATCCGGGACGTCGCCCGGCAGGACCACGTCGAGCCGCCGCTGGGCCTCGGTCCGGTGCAGCCAGTCGACCAGCGTCTCGTGGTCCGCGAAGATGATCTTCAGCGCCGGGATGATCGAGGAGATCCCCGACGTGTAGAACACGCTGACGCCGACCGCCGCCAGCAGCCCGAGCAGCAGCGGGCGCTTGTGCGGCCAGATATAGCGGACCGCCCGCCGAAAATCCGGCAGCCAGCCCCGTCTCTCCAAGTCCTGACTCATAAGCGGGGCATGATAACCGCCTTGAAAAAGTTGTGTCAGCCGCAGCAGAGGCTTTCAGCCCGGCGCGGTCGTCGGGTACATTCGCTTCTCCGGGTGGCCGCAGGCTCGGGGAGCATCGCGCCACCAGTCGAAACGAGGACCGACCGTTGTCAGACATGCTGAACCTCTCGGGGCCGGACATCACCGCGGCCGAGATCGAGGCCGTCACCGCCGTGCTCCGCTCGCCGTGGCTGAGCCTGGGGCCGAAGCTGCCGGAATTCGAGCAGGCGTTCTGCGACCGCCTGGGCGTCAAGCACGCCATCGCCACCAACAGCGGCACCTCGGCCCTGCATGTCATCTGGCGGGCCATGGGCATCGGTGAAGGCGACGAGGTCATCACGACCCCCTTCTCCTTCATCGCCTCCAGCAACAGCCCGATGTTCGACGGCGCGCGGCCGATCTTCGTCGACGTCGATCCCGTGACCTGGCAGATCGACCCCGCCCGGATCGAGGCCGCCATCACCGATCGCACGCGCGCCCTGCTGCCGGTCGACGTCTTCGGCGCCGTGCCGGACATGCACACGATCGACCTGCTGGCCAAGAAGCACGACCTCCGCGTTGTCGAGGACAGCTGCGAGGCGCTCGGCACGCTCTACGACGGCCGCCCGGCCGGCACCCTCGCCGAGGCCGGCGTCTTCGGCTTCTACCCCAACAAGCAGATCACCACCGGCGAGGGCGGCATGGTCGTCACCGACGACGACGAGCTGGCCAACCTCTGCCGCTCCTTCCGCAACCAGGGCCGCGATCCCGACGCCGGCTGGCTCGCCCACGCCCGCCTCGGGTTCAACTACCGGCTCAGCGACATCAACTGCGCCATCGGCGTCGAGCAGATGAAGCGGCTCGACGAGATCATCGCCAAGCGGGCCCGCGTGGCCGAGTGGTACCGCACCCGCCTGGCCGCCGAGACGCGAATCACGCTGCAGGCCGTCCCCGCCGGTGTCGAGATGAGCTGGTTCGTGATGGTCGTCCGGCTCAGCGACGACTACAGCCAGGCCGACCGCGACCGCATCCTCGACGGCCTCCGCCGGCACAACATCGGCTGCAGCAACTACTTCACGCCGATCCACCTCCAGCCGTTTTACCAGGAAGTGCTCGGCTACCGCCCGGGCGACTTCCCGATCACCGAGGCGCTCAGCGCGCGAACCGTCGCCCTGCCGTTCCACAACCATCTCAGCGAGGCGGATGTCGACCGCGCCGTGACCGCGTTCCAGTCGTTGCTGTAAGGTCGAAGTACGAGTGAATTGCGCCGTCGGCCGTTGCCCGGTCCGCGTCAGGCGATGAAGGCCTTCTTTCGCCGGCCCGACAGGTAGCTCTCCATCACGCAGCTCGATAGATCGCCGCTCGCGCAGTGAAAGCTCACGCCGCGGGTCAGCTTGCCGAGCTGGTCGACGAAGCCGAGCCAGTCCATGTCCCAGTAGTCGTCGGTCAGCGCGAACGTCGCGATCCGCACGCCGCGCTTGGCGATCAGCATCGCTTCCTTCAGCGTCGCCAGGTGGCTCGACCGGTGCGGCGGGTACTTCAGGTAGACATAGTCCCCCTGCACGTGCGCCGTCGGCTGCCCGTCGGTGATAATGAAGATCAGCTTGTTGTCGCCGCCCCGCCGCGCCAGCAGCCGCTTCGCCTGCAGCAGCCCCATGTGCAGGTTCGTGAAGTGCGGCGGCCCGTCCTCGATCTTGTTCACCGGGATCCGCAGGTCGATCTGCGGGTCGTGCATGGTCACCGGCTTGGGCATCAGCGTCGGCAGCCGGCTCGCCTCGATCTCCATCGCGCCGGAGTAGAACCCGACGAGGTCCACCGTGTCGAGCGGAAAGCGCTGCTGGATCAACGCCATCAGCGCCATCGCGCACTTCTTCGCCTGGAAGAACCGCTGGAACCGCGCCATCGAGCCCGACATGTCCAGCAGCACCGCCGTGCTGCAGCTGGTCCGTGACTCGGTCAGGTGGATCTCGAAGTCGCGGTCCGAGATCTTCAGCGGCAGCCCGCCGCCCGTCCGCTTGATCGTGTTCTTCAACGTCGCCGACAAATCCAGCTCGCTGACCGGATCGCCGAACTCCCAGCTCTTCGTCCCCTCCAGCCGCTCACCCAGCGCCCCGGGCTCCGGCGCCGCGTGCCCGTCCCGCGTCCCCTTCTTGAGCTGCGCGAAGACCTCCATCAGCGCTTTGCGCTGCATCGCGTTGATCGCCCGCGGCGTCAGCCGCCAGCGCCCCTTGATCTTCTCCAGCATCCCCTGGTCGAGCAGCTCCTGCAGCAGCTGCGACTGCTCCGGGTCGTGCTCGAGCTGGTTCAGCGCCTCCAGCCCCTCGTCCCCGTACGCCAGCACAAAATCAAACAGATCCCCCGCCAGGTTCAGGTCCTGCTGGAACGGAAACTGCTGCCCGTTGTATTCGCCGTACCGGAAACGCATGCCGCTCCCTCATCGCGCCGCGATCGCCACCGCAACCGCGCGGGTCACTGCTTGTAAAACGTCCGCTCCCGGAAGCGGTACTTGCTCAGCCGGTCATTCACGTGCAGCCCCTCCAGCACGAACTCCACCGCGCTCGCCAGGTGATACGGGTTGTCCGGCGCTTCCAGCTTCCGCACCAGCCCCCGCGCCGCCTCGTCCAGCGCCGGAATCGCCTGCGACGCCGCGACCACCGCCTCGGCCGGCACGTCATCGCCAACCTCGATGTTCGTCTTGCCGCCGACAAACGCCTCGACCACCGGCTCGAGCTCGCCGACCTCGAAATGCTGCTCCCAGACGTTCTTCAACGCCTCGCCCACCAACGCCCGGATCAGCTTGTCCTCAGCCCCCTCGTCCTCGGCCAGCATCAGCTCGAGCTTGCCGCGGCAGGCCGCGTTGATCGCCTCCAGGTCGCTGATCCGCGGCACCGTCACCGGTTCACTGTTCACCAGCGTCCGCCGCTCGGCATTCGCGACGATCGCCTCCAGCGCCGCGATCGACATCCGCACCGAGACGCCGCTCTGCTGGTTGATATGCGGGCTGTTCCGCGCCAGCCGCACCATTTCCTCGATCGTCTCGTGCACGTAGAGCGGCAACTCGACCTGCGGCTCGCCCTCCCGCCGCGTGATCAGCGCGTTCTCCAGCGAGATCTTCATCGCCTGCCGCGTGTCGAACGGATAGTGCGTCCGCACCACCGTACCGATGCGATCCTTCAGCGGCGTCACGATGCGACCGCGGTTCGTGTAGTCCTCCGGGTTCGCGCTGAACACCAGCAGCACGTCCAGGTTCAGCCGAATCGGAAAACCCCGGATCTGCACGTCGCGCTCTTCGAGCACGTTGAACAACCCGACCTGGATCCGCGGCGCCAGGTCCGGCAGCTCGTTGATCGCGAAGATCCCCCGGTTGCTCCGCGGCACTAGCCCGAAGTGCATCGTCCCTTCGTCCGCCAGGTACCGCCCCTCCGCGTGCTTCACCAAATCGACCTCGCCGATCAAATCGGCAATCGTCACGTCCGGCGTCGCCAGCTTCTCGTGGTAGCGGTCCGCCCGGTGAATCCAGCGGATCGGCGTGTCGTCCCCCTCCGCCTCGATCTTCTGCCGCGTCGCCCGCAGTGCCGGCTCGAGCGGGTCGTCCCAGACCTCGACCCCGTCAACGACCGGTATCCACTGGTCCAGCAGCTGCGGCAGCGACCGCAGGATCCGGGTCTTCGCCTGCCCGCGCAGCCCCAGCAAGAGCATGTCATGCTGCGCCAACAGCCCGTTGATCACCTGCGGGACCACCGTGTTCTCGTAGCCCACCAACCCCGGAAACAGCGGCTGGTCGCTCTTCAGCCGGGCGATCAGGTTCTCGCGGATCTCGGTCTTGATCGGCCGAAAGCGATAGCCGGACGCCTTCAACGCCCCGAGCGTCTCGATCTGGGGATGCTCCATGTCCGCTCCTCGCGTTTCGCGTCGCTGTCAGCGCGCTTTGAACGCCAGCCACACCTTGCAAATGCTAGCGCTCGCCAGAGGGGCTTTCAATTCGGCCCCCTTCTCCTCCGGCCGCCGCCCGGTTACTTTCACCGCATGCAATACCGCCGGATTAGCCTGCTATTCGCGTTGCCGCTCGTCGCGCTGCTGACCGCCTGCCAGCCGACCGCACCGCGCACGCTGCTGTTGGACGGTGAGGCCGCCTACGAGCGCGCCGACTACCGCCAGGCGATCGACTTGCTCAGCAATTACCTCGACGCCAACGCCCCCACCGAGCTACTCCCACGGGCCCGCTACGCCCGCGGCCTCAGCCAGGCCCGGCTCGGCGACCGTCCCGCCGCCTACCGCGACCTCGAGGCCGCTGCCCAGGCCGCCGACCCGGAGGTCGCCTGGCGCGCCTCCCTCGTCCTAGGCACGCTGAATTTCGAGGACGAGCGCTGGGCCGCCGCCGCCCGCCAATACGCCGCGGCGGCCGAGAAGATGCCGTCCGGCCCCCCGCTTGACACCGTCCTGTGGCGGCTCGGCCAGAGCCAGGAACGCAGCGGCCAGTGGCGCGAGGCTGCCGAGGCCTTCCGGCGGCTGTTGACCGCCCTGCCGGAGAGCAACCTGGCCCCGGTCGCCCGCCGCCGACTGGTCCTGAGCGCCGACCATTTTTCGATCCAATGCGGTGTGTTCGACGACGCCGACGCGGCCACGGCCTTTGCCGACACGTTGTCGGAAAAGGGCCTGCCATCGTTTGTCCGGACCGAGCCGCGGGAGGGGCAGTTTCGGCGCGTCGTCCTCGTCGGCCGCTTTGCGACCTATGACGCCGCCGTGGACCAGCTAGCCACCGTCCGCCGCCACGTCCCCGACGCCATCCTCTGGCCGTAGCCAAGCCCGCCCGCGCTGGAACGTTTTCAGAAGCCCGCTCGCCCGCCTTCCAGAAGCACGCTGCCCGCCCATCAAGCCTGACCACCAAACGGCCGATTGCCGATCGAGACGCCATCCGGTACAACGCCCGTCCCGCGGTCGTTGGCCGGCCGGCGGGAAGCCCGAACCGCTGCTTGACGCTGGGAGAAGTCGATGGATTACGCCGCCGCCCTGGAGAAAAAGATCGCCGATCGCAGCCTGCTGGTGGGCGTGGTCGGTCTGGGCTACGTCGGCCTGCCGCTGGTGCGCGAGTTCTGCGACGCCGGCATTCGGGTGATGGGCTTCGACATCGACGAGAAGAAGATCAAGCTGCTCGAGGCCGGCAAGACTTATATCGAGCACCTGCCCGGCAAGTATTTCAAGGAGCAGATGCAGGCCGGGCTGTTCACGCCGACGGCCAACATGAAGCAGCTCAGCAAGCCGGACGCGATCCTGATCGCGGTGCCGACGCCGCTGGACAAGATGCGTGAGCCGGACATGTCCTATGTCGAGGGGACGACCGAGTCGATCGCGAAGGTGCTGCGGGCGGGGCAGTTGGTGGTGCTGGAATCGACGACGTATCCCGGGACGACGCGGGAGATCTGCCTGCCGATCCTGGAGGCGAGCGGGCTGAAGGCGGACCAGGACTTTTTCCTCGCGTTCTCACCGGAGCGCGAGGATCCCGGGCGGAAGGACTACACGACAAAGACGATTCCGAAGGTGGTTGGCGGGACGTCGGCCAAGAGCGGCAAGCTGGCGGCGAAGGTTTACGAGTTGGCGTTGGAATCGGTTGTGCCGGTCAGCAAGGCGGAGGTGGCCGAGGCCTGCAAGATCGTCGAGAACGTTTACCGCTGCATCAACATCGCGATGGTCAACGAGCTGAAGACGCTGTTCGACCGGATGGACATCAACGTCTGGGAGGTGATCGCGGCGGCGAAGACGAAGCCGTTCGGGTTCCAGGCGTTTTACCCGGGTCCGGGGCTTGGCGGGCACTGCATTCCGATTGACCCGTTTTACCTGTCGTGGAAAGCCCGCGAGTACAACATGACGACGCGGTTCATCGAGCTGGCCGGCGAGATCAACGCGCGGATGCCGGAGTACGTCATCGAGCGGACGATGCAAGCGCTCAACGAGCACGGCAAGCCGCTGAAGGGCGCCAAGATCCTGATCTTGGGGCTGGCGTACAAGAAGGACGTTGACGACGTGCGCGAGTCGCCGTCGGTCGTGCTGATCGAGCTGCTGAAGAAGCTCGGGGCGAAGGTCGATTACCACGATCCGCACATCCCGGCCGCCAAGCCGATGCGCGAGCACAACATCACGCACATGAAGAGCGTCGCGCTGACGCCGGCCAACCTGAAGCAGTACGACTGCGTGTTGATTTCCACCGATCACAGCACGGTCGACTACGACCTGGTGTGCGAGCATGCCCAGCTGGTGGTGGACACGCGCAACGCGACCGGCAACAAGAAGCGGCCGGCGAAGAAGGTCTACCGGGCGTAGACATTTCCGGTCGTCGGTCACCCGCCTTGAATGCGGTCGGATCGATGATCCGACCCGCACTGGGTCCGCATTTTCAGTTGTCAAAGATCCGCTCCGGTGCCGGTCCAGTGGGGTCGGGTGGCGTGGAGGGTTCCGACTTCGGACGGGGTTGTCAGTCTCCCAGGTTGAAACCTGGGGCACCCGTCGTTGGTGGAAGTCCTC
>CAZCKC010000062.1:0-19155 GCA_964499235.1 uncultured Planctomycetales bacterium
GTCGTGCTGTACGAGATGCTCACGGGCGCGAGTCCGTTCGTGGGCGAGACGGTGACGGACTCGATCGGGGCGGTGCTGCACAAGGATCTCAACCTCGATCAGCTTCCAGAAGAAACACCGCCCTCGGTGCGCCTCGTGCTGCAGCGATGCCTCCAGCGTGACAAGAATCTGAGGTATAGGGATATCGGGGATGCGAGACTGGATTTGCTGAACCCCGTTGTGCCGCGCGTCTCGCAGGCAAAGCAGCGCAGCGTGCTGCCGTGGGCAGTGGCTCTCGCGGCCTTCCTCCTCCTGGTCGCCACGCTCGCAGTCAGCCTGACCAGCTCGCCCGGTCCTGAACATCCAGCGTTGCCAAAGGTCGACTTCGAGGTCCAGATCCCGATATCGCGCACACAGTTCTCAGTCTCACCGTCAGTCGCGATCGCGCGGGACGGCCAATCGATCGCGGTGCAGGCGGACAAAAATGGCGGGTTCGAGCCGATTTATGTCAGGCATCTCGATCAGGGGGCCCTCAGGCGTGTCGAGACGCGTTGGCCCGAGGAGCCTGAACTCATCCGCTGGACACATGACGGAGGGTGGCTGATTGTACTGAAAGGTTCCGCCACGACGGGCGAGCTCTGGAAAATCAGTCCGTACGGGGAAGCGCCAAGGCTGATCTGCCCGCTCCCGGACAAGGGGTTCATCTGGGCTGATAGCGTTGATTACATCGACGATGAAACGCTGGTCGTGGGGCTTGCCCTTGCCGGCCTTTGGACCGTGCCAGAGCGCGGCGGGAGATTGAAACCATTTGAACCTGCGGCGGATGGGGAGATCCTCGTCCAGCCACGCCTTCTTCCGGATTCGGATACGATGATCTTCTTTGAAATCAACGGCGGCACCCTCGAACTGCTGGTTGATGGGGAGCGGCGTACGCTCTTTGACTTTGACGGCGACCGTCTTTCGCGGCTCGAAATCGCACCCGACGGGACCATCCTGTTCTCCCTCTTTTCAGGATCGTACTCGCGAGGCACATACAGGCTTGAGTTTGACCTCAACAAGCTCGAGGTCACGGACGACCCGCTCCTGATCTACCCGTTCGGGGACACTGACATCGCGGAGAATGGCACGCTCGTGGTCGGCCCCCGGCTCATTACTGATCCGGTCATGCGTGACCTCGTATGGGTGAATGCCGACGGAACCGTCTCTGAGACCGTAACCAGCGGGCTGCCGAATGCGATGAATGTCTCACTCTCCCCCGACTCGAGTCGGGCTGCGACGAGCTTGATTTCATCATCCTCGCTCGGTCAGGATGAACTCGATTACGACATCGCGGTGATTGACCTGAGCAATGGTTCACGCTACGAACTACGCAATACCACGGGCAGCGATTATTATCCCTTTTGGACCCCGGATGGCGAATCGCTGATATACGCCACATATAACGCGGGGATCCGCAGGTCTCATCTGCGTCCTGCATCCGGTGCAGGTCAGCCGGAAACGGTCTTCGAGCTATCGGTGATTACACGACCATCGGACGATGGGGAGTACCTGCTCAGCAACTCCGATCAGTTCTACTACAGGAAAACGGGCGATACCGGCTCCACCGTCATTTCACAGAACCCCACTTATGACTTCGATCTGAGTTCGACAAGCGCGTACCTGGCAAGCTCACTAGAGGATGCGGGTGATGGAGTTTTGTTGCAGCGGTTCCCGGAGGGTGGTGGGCTGACAACAGTGACCACGATGGACGCCGTGGGGATCAACTGGTCCCACGACGATTCGAAGCTGTACTTCTGGGCCGACGGCGCCTTTTGGGAAACGCCGGTCGATATCTCCGGAGTGCAACCCAATGTTGGGCAGCCGAAGAAGCTCTTTCGTTCTGAGGATACTGGGATCGTCCAAACGAGGATCTACGGCATCGGGACCGATGGACGCTTTCTCATGCTCCGGGACCCCGAAGATCGACCGGAAAGCCCCGAGACCTTGCCCATTCGAATCATTCAGGGCTGGATGGATGGGCGCACGCGGAGCAGATGATCGAACAAGTCGGCCCATATCAAGTCTCACGCGAACTCGGCCGCGGCGGCATGGGCGTGGTGTATCTCGCGCGCGATTCGAGGCTGGATCGCGATGTCGCGATCAAGGCCCTGCCCCCGGAGCTGGCGTCGGACCCTGCGCGTCTGGAGCGCTTCGAGCGGGAAGCGAAGACGCTGGCCTCGCTGAACCATCCCAACGTCGCCGGCATTCACGGCGTTGAAGAGCACGAGGGGGCGCGTTATCTCGTTCTTTAGTACGTCGAGGGTCAGACGCTGGCCGACATGCTTGATCGCGGGGCGCTGGCATTGGATGACGCGCTCGAACTCGCGGTCCAGATCGCCGCGGGCGTGGAGGCCGCGCACGACGCGGGCGTGATCCACCGGGATCTCAAGCCGGGCAACATAATTGTCACGCCCGACGGGAAGGCGAAGGTGCTGGATTTCGGCCTGGCGCGCATCGAGGAAACATCGTCGTCGTCCGCCGGCGGAATGAGTGAGTCGCCGACGCTGACGAGTCCCGCGATTCAGCATTCGCCGACGATGCCGGGGTGATTCTGGGGACGGCGGCGTACATGTCGCCCGAGCAGGCGCGCGGGCGCAAGGTGGACAAGCGCACCGACATCTGGTCGTTCGGCGTGGTGCTCTACGAGATGCTCACGGGGGCGAGTCCATTCGTGGGCGAGACGGTGACGGACTCGATCGGGGCGATTCTGCATAAGGATGTGCCCTTCGATCGACTGCCGGCTGGGACGCCGGCGAATGTGCGGCGCGTGCTGCGGCGGTGTCTCGAGCGCGACAAGCACGAGCCCTACCGCGATATTGGCGACGTCGCGCTTGACCTTCGCACAACGGACGGCGAAGCGGGCCTCGCTTCATCGGCGCGCTCGCCGTCCCGCGCCCGGCGAGCGGCCGTACTGACGCTCGTGTTTCTGCTCGGGGCCGCGGTCATCGCCGGCGCGATGTGGCTGCGTCCCTCGGCGCCCGCGCTGGCGCCGCCCGAACCCAAGCGCTTCGGCATCGGTGGCTTCGATATGCCGATCGACGCGTTCACCAGCGTGGCGATCTCGCCCACCGCCGACAGCCTCGTCGTGCGCAGCCGCGAGCCCGGCGGCGAGGTCATGCTGCGCGTGCGTCCGATGGATTCGCTGGAGTCGCGGACAATCCCGGGGTCGGAGTCCGCTTGGCTGCCGTTCTACTCGCCCGACGGCCGGCGCATCGCGTTCGAAGCTCTGGGCGAGATCAATGTCGCGTCGGTCAGCGGCGGCGAGGCGCGACCCATCGCGACCACGAACGTCGGCTTCACCGGCGGCGCCTGGATGGATGACGGCTCGATCATCTTCACCGGCGGGTTGAACCCACGTCAGCTCTTCCGGGTTCAGCCGTCGTCCGGCGAAGTGAAGGCGCTCGAGACGCTGCTGCCAGACAACATGGACTTTATCGCTGCGCCTTCACCAGTTCCCGGGGCCGACGCCGTCCTGTGCGTCGTGGGCGCCGGTCGCTACGACATCGGGGTGTACTCGGTGGCGGACGGGCGGGTGCGCATCCTTGCGGAGAACGGGTTCCAGTCCGTCTACGCCGCCAGTGGCCATGTCGTCTACCAGCGATCCGACAACGGGCCGCTGATGGCGCTGCCGTTCGACGCCGAGCGACTCGTGGCGACCGGCCCGCCGTTCGAGATTCGGCCCAGCGGGGGCGTACGCCCGAGCTTCCAGTCGCAGCTCTTCGCCATCGCCACAGACGGCACGTTCGCCTCGATCGCGCCGGACGTGATCCTGGACGCCAGCGAGCTGGTCCGCATCGACTCCGCTGGTGAGGTCGAGGTGCTGCACACCGTCGAAGGGATCATCGATCTCCCGCGCCTTTCACGCGACGGGCGGCGCGTCGCCTACCGCGTGCCCGCGCCGTTCTGCACCGGCCCGTCGCGGTGCTCGAAGCCGACTTCATCGACGGTCCGTTCGGCCTCGCTGGGTACGAGCCCGACGCCGCGGGCGGCTTCATCGCGGTGCGCAGCAGCGGCGGCGGCGCCCAGTCACCCAACCAGATCGAGGTCGTGCTGAACTTCTTCGCCGAGATCCAGCGCCGCAACCCGTCGCGGGGGCAGTAACCACAACGCAAAGCTCGCTCAGGGGCCTCGCCCGGCCCCGACCGCGTCGCGCAGCGCCGCCAGATGAGTCTCGTACGCCGCGTCGCCCTGGAGAACGAACCGAACGCACCGGACGTGATCGAGCGTCGGCGCCATCCGCGTCGCAATCTTCACCGCGATATCGGCCGCTTCGGACATCGGATAGCCGAACGCGCCAGTCGAGATCGCTGGAAACGCGATGGACTCGATCTCCCGAGCCTCCGCGAGCCTGAGCGCTTCCGTGTAGCACGAGGCGAGCAGCCCCGCAGCGGGCTCGTCGGCCCCGTAGACCGGACCGAGACAGTGAACGACAAAGTCGTTTGGAAGATCGAACGCGTCGGTGACGACCGCCTCCCCGGGCCGGATCGGCGCCATCGGTCGGCACGCCTCAGCGAGCCTCGGCCCGGCGATGCGGTGGATGGCGCCGGCAACACCGCCACCGGGTGCCAACGCCTCGTTCGCCGCGTTCACAACCGCCTGGACGTCGTGCTGCTCCGTGATGTCGCCCTGCACGAGCTCGATCGTCGTCGATCCGATCGTTATGTCCATGGTCTCTCCTTCCGACTCTCGCACTCTACCTCGACGCGGGAAGCCGGAGCCGCGCGCCGGCCGAAACCCCGACCCGCTCGAGGCGACCCGTGACGCGCTTGGCGCGCGCCTCCGATCCGCTCTGGGGCGCGTCCGACCACGCGTCAACGACCTCTTCGATGACAGCGAAGTCCTCATCACTGGGCGTCCAACTCGAGGCGGATCCATCGCCCGGCTGCGCACTCATGCGTTACCTGTCTCGATCATCAACCGGACTATAAAGGAAGGGTCTGCTACGGGCGACGCGCCACCACCAGCGACCCCCACATCGCCCGCTGCACTTCCCAGTCGAGCTCCGGGGCAATCAGCGTCAGATCGCGCTCTGTGATCGGATCGCGGCCCTCGGTCACACGCGGCATGAAGAGTACTCGCTCCTAGAGATCCGGAGCGTGGTGCACAGGTTCATGATCTGCGTTACCCGCGCCCGCGTGACGTGCCCGAGCCGGGCTTCTCGGCCTGGTCCGACACCGCCCCCTCTGCGTGCTTCCGCCGCAACTCGGCCACCGTCATGCGCCGCAGCTCGCTCACCATCTTCCCGGCATTCATCGCCACGCGTGGCCTCCGTTCTCCGGGCGTGAACCGGCGTCTACACAAAGGCGAGGAGGCGTGGAAAGATCAAGGCATGTCGCCGAGGATTCCTTGGCACGTTGCTCGGCTGATTGATGCGGCAGAACGCGCTTATGCAGCCGCAGATTGCCCCGGGCGAAGATGCTCGCGAACTCCTCTCGGCACTCCTCGGGGGACATGCTCTCGGGTTCAGTTGGATCGAGGCGCAGCGAGATCGCGCACCCCCTTCGGAGCTGCTCACACGCAACCGATCCCGGGGGCATGGTCGGTCGGGGCGATCGTGGTTCCGGTGCAGGCTGCTCAGCGCCGCCCGCTACTGGATACCTACGCGATGGGGGAGCGGAGTTGCGCGCATGGCCCTTCGCGCCTCAGCGACCGAGTCGCCGCCCGAGATCGATAAGATGGTCGGAGCCTCAGGCCGATCGCTCGTTAGACTTGCCTGGTAATATTCCCGACGTCGTGACAACTGGGAATCCGAAGGAAGAGCCAGGCCATGAAGATCCCGCAGACCTATCTCTTGGAGCTCGTGCATCGGCCGGGGAGCCTGGCCAGTGCGCTTGGTGTTGTCGCTGAAATGGGCCTGATCGTCGACGGCCTCAATGCTGTCAGCCGCACGCAGGATCGCACGGTCTGGGAGCTGACTATCGAGATGTCCCCCGGGCAGGACGAGGAGCTCCGCTCGCGCCTAAATGAACTGGATATCGCTCGCGTCGTTGGACAGTCGGATCGCGTCTTCGATCGGCACGAGGGGGGAAAGATAGAGATGCGCTCGCGCGTGGTCTTCGACACGCTCGAAATGCTTCACGATGTCTACACGCCGGGCGTGGCGCGGGTCTGCCTCGCGATCGCTGACGAGCCAACGCTGGCCCGTCGCTACACCGCCCTAACGCGCAGTGTGGCGATCGTCACAAACGGAACAGCGATTCTGGGACTCGGCAACATCGGACCAATTGCGGGGCTGCCTGTCATGGAAGGCAAGGCAGCGCTCTTCGACGTGTTCGGTGAAATCTCAGGCGTGCCTATCCTGATCGACAGTGATGACCCAGCTGAAATCGTGCGCATCGTCGAGGCGATCGCGCCGTCCTTTGGCGCCATCCAACTGGAGGACATCGCAACTCCGACGTGCTTTGAAATCGAAAAAGAGCTGGTTCGTCGCCTCGACAGGCCGGTCCTGCACGACGATCAGCACGGCACGGCTGTTGTGGTTCTCGCCGCGCTGCTCGGCGCCGAGCGCCGCGCCGATTTCACGCTGAGCGAGTCAGCGATCGGGCAGGTCGGGCTCGGCGCCGCGGGGCTCGGCATCGCACGCTTGCTGGTCCGCTTCGGCATCAGGGAGCTTCTCGGCGCGGATCTCTCTGAGGATTCGCTCGCCCGCCTCGAGCGCGCCGGGGGAAAGCGCGCGGATTTGGATGAGATCATGGAGCGCTCGGATGTTGTCATCGCGACGACCGGCGTCGCGGGGCTCATCAAGCCGGAGATGGTGCGGAAGGGACAGGTCATCTTCGCCCTCTCGAATCCGGACCCCGAAATCGAGACCGCCGTCGCCCTTCAACGCGGCGCCGCCTTCGCGGCCGACGGGAAGAACTTGAACAACGTCCTGGCCTTCCCGGGCCTCTTCCGCGGCGCCCTGGATGCCGGGGCGACAATCTTTACCGATGAGATGCTCATCGCCGCCGCGAAGGCCATCGCCGACTCCGCCGAAGACGGCCCGCTGATCCCATCCCCACTCTGCCGGGAGGTGCACCAGCGCGTAGCAAACGCGGTGCGCGAAGCCGCAGCCAATGGCGACCGCGTCGGGATCGCCTGAGCGTTTCAACACCGTCTGCCCACGCTCGGACTTGGGAACACCGACCCCTGCGCGGGAGGCAATCGGTGCTGGCCTTTTCCTCCGCGCTGGGCAGCACGGCAGCGGCTCACGCGTACCATGAAATCGTATACTGAGCGAATTCACTCCGTGAGGAAAGGTTCGCCGCCCCTCGTCCGCCTCCTCCCCGCCATCTTCGAAATGGGTTGCCCATGGATGTCTCCGAACAGCTCTTAAAGATCCTCCGCGACGAGGGTGTACGCCACATCTTCGGTGTGGCGGGCGATGCCCTGAATCCTCTCCTCTCCGCGTTGGCCGCGCAGGACGATGATGCCGAGGATTATGTGCGGTGGATCAAGATGAAGCACGAAGGCAACGCCAGCTTCGCGGCCTTCGCGCAGGGGGAACTTGGCGAAAATATAGGTGTGTGTGCCAGCACAGTGGGCCCCGGCGCGCTGCACTTGGTCAACGGGCTGTACAACGCCCGCAAAGAGCGCTCGCCCGTGCTGGCTATCACCGGCCAGGTGCCCGTCGAGCATCTGGGGACCAACTACCACCAGGAGGTCGATCTGACGCGGGTGTTTGAGGACATCTGCGCCTATCAGGCGGTCATCCGCTCTCCGGAGGAGGCCCCGCGGGTCATCCTTCGCGCGTTGCGCATCGCGCTGAACGATCGCGCCGTATGTCGCGTCGAGCTGCCCGCCGACATCGCCGAGATGGCGGCCGCGAACCACGAGTTCATGCACCGGGTGTTCCGATCGCGATCGCATGTCGAGACCCCCACCGAGGCGATCGAGCGCGCGATCGAACTGATCAATGACGCCGACACGGTGGGCATCCTCGCGGGAGCAGGCTGCCGCCACGCCCGCGATGAGGTGCTCGCGCTGGCAGAGCATCTCTGCTCGCCCATCACGCACACCGTTCGCGCCGCCGATGTCTTCGATCACGACGCGCCGAATGTCGTCGGGCTTACTGGACTCATCGGAAATCCCTCGGGCTACACCGCCGTCATGGAGTCGGATCTGCTTCTCATGCTTGGCACCGACTTCCCGTACACCAGTTTTTTGCCGCACAGTAAGACTGTTATACAAGTGGATATCCGCCCTGAGAATATCGGCAACCGAGCGCCCGTCACCCTCGGCATCCACGGCGATGTGAGTAAGGTAGCGCGGCATCTCAGAGATGGGTGCAGCGCACGCACCGACGGCAACTTCGCCGAAAAGCTGAACGCCGAGTTTCTGAAGTGGAAGCAGAAGCAGTGTGAGAGCTCGGACGGAGAGCGCGACTTCAAGATTATGCACCCACAGATCGTTGCGCGGACCCTGTCCGATATCGCTTCGGACGACGCAATATTTGTCATCGATACCGGCACCGCCGCCATCTGGTCCACCAACTTCATGAATTTTCGCGGGGGGCGGCGCGTCATCGGTTCGTTCAATCACGGTTCGATGGCAGTCGGGTTGCCGGCGGCGATCGGCGCGCAGCTTCAGTTTCCCGGGCGCGAAGTGTGGGCGCTGGTGGGCGACGGCGCCTTCAACATGTCTATGCACGATCTCTCGACTGCCGCCGAGTACGAGTTGCCCATCCGGATCGTCGTGCTCAACAACGCCGAACTGGGGTTCGTGAAGATAGAGATGGAGGAGGCCGGCTTCGCCCCGAACTACGACGCCATTTCCATCAACAATATTGACTTTTGTGCCTACGCACGCCTCTGCGGTGGAGATGGCGTGGCAGTGACCGAGGTGTCCGCGATCCGACCCGCACTGGAACAGGCGAAGGCTGCGCCGGGAGTATTTGTTATCGATGCGCACGTGACGAGCGGGGAACTCTCGTTGCCTCCTCGCATCAGCGCAGGCCAAGCGGCGAACTTCGCCACGTCAAAGCTCCGCGAGGTTGTCGGTGCTCTGAAGGGAGACCGTCAGCAGTGGGAGAACATCAAGCGAGAACTCGACGCCTGGATCGATCTAAAGCGCGGATGAACTCCCCGGCTTGGTCCGCAGTCTCTCCGATACGGACCGTGCGCCCCCGACACGAGAGCACCCCCTACGGTAAAGGCAGCCCACCCGTCAACCAGAGATCGCGAGAGTCCCAGAGTGTCGCCTCCGGTGCGGCAATAGCAAACGTATAGACTGCCCTCGGAGCCGGGATTCGGCTTCAAGATCGGGAGCGCGCGGGCGGTCCGACAAGCGCCGAAACTCGCGCCGTGACGGGACTATCCGCGACCGGAGCCGGCAACGTCCCAAGGGGTCGCAGCGTCAATCAAAACGCCGCCGCGATTCCGCGACGGCGTGGTTAACCCCCGCGCAGAACCGTTTCAAACGGATAGATCCGATCTCGCGAGCGGTTGGGACCCGCGTGGAGAGTTTTTAAGCCGTCGGCGGATGACACCACCAGAGATGACCGCAAAAGCGGTCAACGTCGAAAATATTTCGAACTCGACCACAGACGGCAATCGATGACGAGGAAACAGTATATGGCGGAGCAGGTCACCGGGCCCCTGCGGCAGGCGGATTTGGAGGCGGGTGGTGGCGCGCTGTTTGCCGAGATATGCCGATTGCTCAGGGTGGGCATATGAGCTCGTGCACGCGCGTACGGATGACAGTCGGGCGCTGCGGCTGGTGGTGATCTCCAATCAGCTCCTGCAGGAAAGTTTGAAGAAGCCGCTCGAGGCTTGGGTACTCATCGGGCAGTGATGGGAGTGCACTACAACGATGCTTTTGCACGGCTTCGGCCTCCCGGGACGAGAAGGCGAGGCTGGCGCCGAGCAGTCCGGTGAGGCGGCGAGCGGATGGGCGACGAGCAAGTACCCTATCATGGTGTGTGCATCACGAAGTGAGGGCCAATCAGTCCGTCTCGCGCGGAAGGAGATAGCCGTCCTCGCGTATGCTGCCGGAGCATCCCGATGGTCTATCAAATGCCAAAGGCGTTAATCGCATGAGCGCTACCCTTCATGTCAACCTGCACAAGCTTGCCCGATTCTTCAACACGAGTCTGCTCGCCTTCCCGCTCGTGTTCTTCGTCGCCGGCCAGTGGCTCTCGTTCTACTTCCACTTCCTGACGGTCGCATCGTTGTTCTTTCTGATCGTGAACTACTTCTACCGTCATGTCCAGACGCAGCACGCCGTACTTCGAAACTTCGGGATCATCGGGCAGGGGAGGTATCTGATCGAGAGCCTTGGACCGGAGTTCCGGCAGTACCTTTTCTCGGGGGACCGCGAAGAGCGTCCGTTTAACCGTCTCGAGCGGCAGAGCATTTACCGAAAGTCGAAGAATATCGATTCAGCTGTCTCGTTCGGGAGCTTGCTGGAATATGACTCGGCGGAGATCAAGCTGTGCCACTCGTTATTTCCGACGCCCGACTCGCTACGCCACCCGTACAGCGTGACCTTCGGGAAAGAGCGGGGCGTCGATGAGCCCTACACGATCGACAAGCCGATGATCGTCAGCGCCATGAGCTACGGCGCGTTGGGGTCTAACGCCGTGCGGGCGCTGGCGCGCGGTGCGTCGATGGCTGGGATCCCCATGAACACGGGCGAGGGGGGCTACCCGAAGTACCATCTGATGGAAGACGCCGATCTGATCTTCCAGATGGGGACCGCTAAGTTTGGAGTTCGCACAAAGGATGGATTCCTGGATGAGCGTGCGCTGATCGACCTCTCCACACGACCACAGATTAAGATGATCGAGATTAAGTTTTCACAGGGTGCAAAACCCGGCAAGGGCGGGCTGCTTCCCAGAGAGAAGATCACGGCAGAGATCGCTGATTTGCGGGGCATTCCAATGGATCGGGATGCGATTTCCCCACCATATCACAGCGAATGCTCAGACTTGCCCTCAACGGTCGCGTTCATCGAACGTATTCAATCGCTCGTTCCAATTCCGGTCGGGATCAAGATGTGCGTGGGTTCACTCCTGGATGTTCGCGGCTTTATCGACGAAATGGAGCGCCAGGATGTATTTCCGGACTGGATCACGATCGACGGGGGCGAGGGGGGCACCGGGGCTGCGCCGGGCGCGTTCATCGATTGGGTTGGCATGCCCCTCTGGCCCTCGCTGTATGGAGTGGCGAGTGTGCTGGACGAGAAGGGGCTGCGGGGTCGGACGAAACTGCTCGCGGCGGGCAAACTCGTAGACGCTGGTCGTCAGGCGATCGCCTTCGCCCTCGGGGCCGATGCCGTGTACACAGCGCGTGGGTTCATGTTCGCGATGGGATGCATTCAGGCGCGTGAGTGTGGGAATAACACATGTCCGGTTGGGATCACAACGCACGACCCGAGCCTTCAAGCCGGCCTTGCGCCTGAGGTCAAGAGCGTGCGTGTGAAGCACTATGTCGTCAATACGCTGCACGAGCTTGATGAGCTCACCATAGCGATGGGCAAGTCCTGCCCGACGCAAATTACATTACAAAACTTATATGTCCCCACAGGAAGCAACCTATGGCAGATGATCTCCAGTGATCCTGCTCTCCGCGAGCGGCTCGAGACAGACAGCGCCAAGCCTGGGGCTCGCAATATTTCACACCCGAGCCACGAGGAGGGTGCCTTATGAACAGGTTGCTTCTGACCGGCTGGGCGCTCCGGATTCTCGTTGCGTTGGTTCTCGTGCCGATGGCGGCCGGGAAATTTGTTGAGGGCGCGCAAACGTCGGCGCTCTTCGCGCAGATTGACATGGAGCCGGGTGGTCGCTACGTCGTCGGGGTGATCGAAATCCTTGCCGCCGGCCTGCTTTTGATCCCAGGGCTCGCTGCGTGGGGTGCGATTCTCGCATGGGGTGTCATGTCCGGCGCACTGATCGCGCACGCGACCACTCTTGGGATGGGTGATCCGGTCCCGTTCCTTGGGGTTCCGCTCGGGGTGTTGGCTATGGTTAACTGGCTTGCCACCTCGACGATTATTGTGATCCATCGACGCGACATCGGCTTCATACGGGACATGTCTCCGGAGAGAGACTCGTCAGAAAGAAAGCCATGATGCTCCCTATATAGCGTACCGGCTTCATAGGGCAACGACCTGACCTGCCCCCCAGAACCTGATCCAGATTGAGACTTGTAGTCTCGGTCTTGTATCAAGGAGGATCTGGACACGGCGAGGAAGCGTTATTCGGCTGAGGAGATCGTGAACAAGCTGCGTCAGGCGGAGGTCGAGCTTTCGAAGGGCTTGACTGTGGCGCAGATGTGCAAGCAGATCGGCGTGACCGATCAGACGTACTACAAGTGGCGCCGTGAGTACGGCGGTCTCAAGACGGACCAAGCGAAGCGATTCAAGCAGCTGGAGCAGGAGAACGCGCGGCTGAAGAAGCTGGTCGCGGATCTGTCGCTGGACAAGGCGATGCTGCAGGACGTTGCCCGGGGAAACTTCTGAGCCCGTGCAAGACGCGGCGTGCGGTCGGCGTGCTGCACGGCCGCTACCGCGTCTCGGAGAGGCGGGCGTGCAGAGTCCTGAAGCAACCACGCGCGACGCAGCGGTACGCGCCGGCGGATCGCGGCGGCGAGGCACCGTTGACCAAGCGGATCGTCGAGTTGGCGGCGGCGTACGGGCGGTACGGGTACCGGAGGATCACGGCGATGCTGCAGAGAGAAGGCTGGTGTGTGAACCGCAAGCGTGTCGAGCGCATCTGGCGGCGTGAAGGGCTGAAGGTCCTGAAGAAGCAGCCGAAGCGCGGTCGGATCTGGCTGAACGACGGGTCGTGCGTACGGCTGCGTGCCGGGCATCGTGACCACGTGTGGAGCTACGACTTTGTGCACGATCGGACCGGGGACGGACAGGCGATCAGGCTGCTCGTTGTGATCGATGAGTACACGCGTGAATGCCTCGCGATCGATGTCGGCCAGCGGATGACCAGCGACGACGCGCTCGAACGTCTGAGACGGCTGGTGCCGACGCGGGGCGTCCCGGCCTACATCCGCAGCGACAACGGCTCGGAAATGACGGCGAGGGTCGTGCGGACTTGGCTGAGGCGGGTCGGCGTGAAGACGCTGCACATCGAGCCGGGCAGCCCGTGGGAGAACGGGTACGTCGAGAGTCTCAACGGCAAGCTCCGTGACGAGTTGCTCGATCGGGAACGCTTCGACACGCTGCGGGAGGCCCGTGTCCTCATCGAGCGGTGGCGTCGGCACTCCAACACCGAGCGACCGCACTCGGCACTGGGATACCGACCCCCGGCTCCCGAAACGATCGCTGCTGAGCCGTGCCCCGCTACGCTCCGCGCGCCTTAGCAGCGGCAGGAGAACCACCCGTTGCACTAATGAGCATTGGAATAGGCACCGGCGGCAAGCCGGTGCATCCAGTAGAGGACGAACTCCCCCGACGGTTGCGTGTCACCGTCACGCACAACGCGGACACACTCGAGCAGCCGATGGGGGAGCCACGCGTCCATATCGCGTGTCGTCATCCGGCGATGGGCATGCAACGCTAAAACCTCCGGTGTCGAGGACGGTGCGCGAAGCGAATCACGCGCGGTTTCCATTCACTTCGACTGAGGAAGACCGGCGCCGGGCGGGTAGAGCGCGTAGCTTGAGAAGTTGCCGTAGAGGCGTTCGCTCGAGCCGTCGGCGGGCTGGGTGACCGCCTGGACGAGGAGGTCGCCACCGACGAACGCGCCCTTCCAGGAGGCGCCCTTGCCGCCGAAGATCTCCTCGCGGTCGCCGCGGGAGCGCGGCTTGTTGATGCCGATCTTAAAGGCCTGCAGTTCGTCGGCCACGCGGTGGGCGAAGTCCGTGTCGTCGGTCGCGACCGACGCGACGAGCGCGCCGTTCGATGCGTTCATCGCGGCGATGAACTCCGACTCCGAATCGACCAGCACCATCGAGTCGAGCGGCCCGAATGGTTCGCGGTGGTGCAGCGACCACGACGTCGGCGGCTCGAGGATCGCGGCGGGTGCGACGTATGCCGACGTGTCCTGTCCCTCGATGAAGCGCCCCTCTTCGAGCGTGCGGCGGAGGATGGGGATCCCGCCCGCGTTGACGGCTTCGTCGTAATTCTCGTGCAGCTCGCTAGCCTTGTCGGCGCTGATCACCGGCCCGAAGTCGAGCTCCGGATATGGATCGGACGGGTCCTCGACCGCCAGCGGGTGCCCAAACCGCAGGCTCTCTACGGCGGGGCGGTATGCCTCAAGGAACTCCGCGAAGAGCTTGCGTTGGATCACGTACCGCGGGTATGCGGTGCATCGCTGCTTCGCATACTGGAAGCCTTTCCTTAAGTGCCCCGCGAGGAGGTCCCACTGCGAGAAGTCCCACACGCCCCATGTGTTGAGCCCTTCCTGCTCGAGGAAGTGGCGGCGCCCGGTATCCGCGAGCGCCGTCGCGGCCTTTCGCCCCGTTGCACGTCCGCCTACGAACGCGAGGCAGCCGATGCCGTCGCCGCGGATGAGGATGTCGCCGAGCGACGAGCCGCGACCCGAGACGAGCGTAACCGGCAAGCCCTCGCGCGCCATCAACGCGTGCGCGAGCGTGAGACAATGGAACCCACCCTGGCTCGGGGTCTTCGCGACGACCGCGTTGCCCGCGAGCATCTGGACAAGTTCCGCGTGAACCTGCACGCTCATCGGGTAGTTCCAGCTCGCGATGTTCGAGACGGGCCCGTCGAGCGCCTTGCGATCTGCGAGCTGTCGCTCCGCCTGATCCACGTACCACTCCACGCCGTCGAGGCATCGATCGACGTCGGCGCACGCGAGGCGCCACGGCTTGCCGATCTCCCACATCAGCATCGACGCTAGGAGGTCGCGGCGCTCACGCATCAACGCTATCGAACGCGTCACGCGGGCACGCCGCTCTTCGAGGTCGACGCGGGACCAGTCCGCGTGTCGCTCCACGGTCGCGCGCACCGACGCCTCCGCCTCCTCGCGGTTCACACGCGGCGGCCCTTGGATCGAAGAGCCATCGACCGGGCTGCGGTGCTCCCCCGGCTCGCCCGTCCTAAGCCACTCGCCGACGACGAGGTTGCGGATGCGGTCCTCGTCAAACGCTTCTGGCGCCACGCGCATCGCCTCGCGGTACACCTCGCTCCACGACGTGCCTTCTTTGAGAACAAGTGCCATCTCGCTTCCTTTCGAGCCGAGCGTGTGCTGTTACGCGATGTCGCGGGATCGACGCATGCAGGCATCGACACTTCAGCGGAAGACGCAAATCGTAGCGCCGCGGTGACGCCTGCAACAACGAACCATTCATAGTCTAGGGGTACAACGGAGGAACCGGGCGGGTATCCTCGCGCGACGTCAATGCTCTGAAAGGCTTCACGGAACCAGCGATATCCTCAGCCAATTCGTCACGCAGTTGCAGTCCCCAACCCTAGCGTTCCTGCTCGGTGGCTTCCTCCCTGCGGCGCTAGGCAGCAAGCTCGCGATCCCCAGCGCGGTCTACCAGTTCGTCGTCTTTGTCCTGCTGATGAAGATCGGGCTCAAGGGCGGGATCGAGATCCGCAACGCGAACCTGGTCGCCATGCTCGTCCCCGCGCTCTTTTCGGTGCTCATCGGGCTCGCGATCGTCATTGTCGGAAGCTATATCTTCAAGCGACTGCCCGGAATCAAGCGCGCCGACGGCATCGCGACCGCAGGGCTCTTCGGCGCGGTCAGCGCCTCGACTATGGCGGCCGCGATCGTCCTCCTCGACGAGCAGGGCATCGCGTACGAGGCTTGGGCCCCCGCGCTCTACCCCTTCATGGACATCCCCGCGCTGATCCTTGCGATCGTCCTCGCGGGGGTGCACCGCCAGAAGACCAAGGGGGCTGCCAAAGAGCGCGTGCGCAAACGCTCGATCGTGAAGGACAGCCTCCGCGGCTCGGCACTCTCCGCGATCCTCCTCGGGCTGCTACTCGGGTTCTTCGCGAGGCCCGAGCCAGTGCTCGAGTCCTTCTTCGAGCCGATCTTCCGCGGGATGCTCGCGATCCTCATGCTCGTCATCGGAATGGAGGCGTGGGCCCGCCTCAAAGAACTCCGCGCGGTGGCGCACTGGTTCGCGCTGTACGCGCTTGTCGCACCGATCGCCCACGGCCTCGCCGCCTTCGGTCTCGGGTACCTCGCACACGTCCTCGTCGGGTTCAGCCCGGGCGGCGTCGTGCTGCTCGCGTCGATCGCCGCGTCGAATTCTGACATCTCGGGCCCTCCCACGATCCGCGCTGGCATCCCGTGGGCGAACCCGTCATCTTATATCGGCGCCTCGACGAGCGTCGGCACGCCGGTCGCCATTGTGATCTGTGTCCCTATGTTCGCCGCACTCGCACGGGCGGTCTTCGATCTGTCGCCCGGAGGAGGATGAGCCGTGTTCCAACCCGCGACCAAGCTCACCGTCATCACCGAGCACTTCAGAAGCGACGACGTCTGCCGCATCATCGAAGAGACCGGCGGACGCGGGTACACGCTCGTGCCCGTCGGCGGGAAGGGGACGCACGGTCTCCACCAGATGCAGGATCGCGCGACCGTCGTCGAGGGGTTCGACAATGTGAAGGTGGAAACCATCGTTGCGACGCGCAAGACGGCCGAGCGCATCGTGAGACGCGTGATGGACGAGTGCTTCGAAGATAAGCCAGGGATCATGTACCTCCAGGCGGTCGAGGTGCAACGCACGGAACGCTTCTGATGCGGGGGCTGCGTCCTTTGACCGGCCCCTCGACCCGTTCCACACCGTATATTTGTCTTAAAGCCGGATCAAGGAGGATTCATTCATGGTCAGAATGCGTCACTTAGCCGAAAAGATCGCAAACAAGGTCTGTTTCGCCCGAGTCGAGCTGTGCAAGTGCAGGTCGGTCCGGTCGATGTGCAACATTCTCGAGGTAAGGAAGAATACAACCCGACAACTCATGCAGCATGGATGACTAGATCGCTCGCCATCATCCCGCTAAGAGCTCCGCATTCCGCGGCCTCTGACTGACCTCATTCCTCCCACCCGTACCCCCGCCGGAATTCTCCCAAAGGGGTACGAAAGGGGTATCGAATCGGCGTTCCTGACCTCAGAACGCGGAAAACGCGATTCGCCGATACCCCTTACCAGGCCATCGTCACCCTGACCGACGCCGTCACGAAGCGCCGCAAGGACTACTGACCCGCCGAGCACGGCTCGCCCAGAACCGGATGGCAGTGTAATGTGATCTCCGTATCGGTCTCCCCGGTTCGTATCGAGGAACACCGGAATCGTCACCGCGCTCGATAGCTCCCATGACGGTTCAGGTGTTGGACCGCAAGTTCCAGCGACCCCGCTTCAAAGGTGGCTCATATGAAATACTCGGTCTTCACCTTCATCGTAGTTCTTGCGGCCTCGCTCGGTGTGTTGAGTATGCCACGTGCCGAGGCGTGCACGGGCATCACGCTGCGCGCAGCGGACGGGGCGGTGGTGTACGGACGGACGATGGAGTGGGGCACGTTTGACCTGAACTCGCGGCTTTCGATCATCCCTCGCGGGCTCGCGTACACCGGCTCGACGCCAGACGGGACGCCCGGCCTTGCCTGGTCGGCGGAGTACGGGGCGGTCGCTATCGACGGCGTCGGCAAGGACATCGTAGTGGATGGGATGAACGAGAAGGGCTTGACGGTCGGGCTGTTCTACCACCCGGGCTTCGCCGAGTACACCACCTACGACCCTGCCGAAGCGTCGCGCACGCTGGGACCGACCGATCTGGGAACCTACATCCTCACGACATGCGCCACCGTTGACGAGGCACGCGCCGCCCTAGCGGATGTGCTGGTCGTGCCCGTGGTGGAGGAGGCGTTGGGCTTCCCGGCCCCCGTGCATTATCTCATAACCGAGCCCTCAGGCACAGCCATCGTGGTCGAGTTTCTCAAGAAGCGCATGGTAGTGCAGGACGCGCCGCTCGGGGTGATCACGAACGCGCCGAGCTATGAATGGCACGAGACGAACCTGCGCAACTATGTGAACCTCTCGCCGGTTGCGATCCCTGACAAGGAACTCGACGGCACGACCTTCCGCGCGTTGGGCGGCGGGAGCGGGATGATCGGCCTGCCGGGCGACTTCACGCCGCCTTCGCGTTTCGTGCGTGCCGTAGCATTCTCGCAGGCCGCTCGGGCGACGCCAAACGGCGACGAGACGGTGTATGAGTTATTCCGGGTGCTGGACAACTTCAATGTGCCGCTGGGCTCGGCCGAGGGCGACGGCGAGGACCGGACGAAGGGGATGCGCAGTGCGACATGTTGGACTACAGCGTGCGATACGAAGAACCTTGTGCTGTACTACCACACCGCGCACAACCGGCGTGTTCGGATGGTGGACCTCAAGAAGATTGACTTCGACGCATCCGAGGAGATCCGGCGTATGCCGATGGATCGGGTGCGCAGTCAGGACATCGAGGATGTCACGCCGCGTTAGTGTGTCGAGTATGAAGCGCACTTGCGCGACGCGCATGCCCGATATACGGTATACAAACGCGTATGGCATCGGCATGGCTGGACTGGCGACTGGTACCCCAGGCTCGAGTGCGGCCGGATCGTGTTGTTTTACTCTCGCGATGACTCGATGAGAACATCCAGCAGCGTCCCGAAGACCCCCTGATCGAGTGGATCATCCCGCAGCTTCCCGTTCAGGCTCTCCACATAGCCGTTCTCCCACGGCGAGCCCGGCTCGATGGCGACCCTACCTACCCCACTGGATCGCTCACCGCTTTCGAGTGGTTGCGTTCGCTAGCGATCCGCGTTGTGAGGAGTCGCGACGATTGCAGGTCGATCGGCGTGAGAGATTTTTTTGTTCCAGCTCCGATCCCCGCATCTGATCCGAGAACCAATCTCGGACTTCGACTTCACGCTTCTAGGCGAGCTCCCAATATCTGTGGGTCCGGTAGGAAAGGTCAGGTTCAGGGGGAAAGGTCAATGGGTTCATGCTCATTCGCAGATGCTACGACGCCAGGCAGGGCACCTCAAGCGGTTTTCTCCTGACAGGATCCAGCTCGTTAGCAGCGATCAGACCAGCGTGCGCTGGTCCGAGCTGCGAGGTGCCAAGGCGCTGTGATAATCGACGGTCAATCCTTCAAGGATACAATTAGCCAGCTTGCAGTGGTATTGCCTCTGTTCTTCGCTGCATGATCGCCGGAAAGGTGCCAGTGTACACCGCCTTGAGACCA
>CAZCKC010000063.1:0-18997 GCA_964499235.1 uncultured Planctomycetales bacterium
CACCGAGATCTACACTCTTTCCCTACACGACGCTCTTCCGATCTGGCGTCGGGCGCGAGCGGGCGGACGAGGCGAACCTCGCCGCGCCCGGTGGAGCCGGCGATTGGGGGCATGGCGTGAATGGGTGCGGCGACGGCGAGGGTGGGCTCGAGGATCGGATCGTCGGCGCCGTCGCTCAGGAAGCTCTCGCGCATCTCGACCCGGACGGTCTCGCGCAGCGGCGGGACCTCGCGGGTGTCGGGCTCGACGCGCTCGGCGCGGTTCTGCATCTCGCGGGCCTTGGCGAGGATCTCCCCGCTGAGCTCACCGGGCTGGAGCGCTTCGTTGTTGTACTCGATCGTGTTCGGCGTCGTGAACAGGTAGGTCGCGACGACATAGACCATGAACAGCGCCGCCAGGCCGAGCACGACCTTTTCCACGTGCAGCTCGAAAACGGTAATTGACCCTTTACGCATGACGCGTCCTCCGCGAAGTTGCGCCGCGCCGGCGGGTGCCGGTCACGGTAAGAAGCTCGTTAAGACTGCCCTTGCCCTTCGATCGCGCCGACCCGGACGGCGATCTGTTCCGGCATCCACTGCTTGTAAACCGACCGCGCGAAGTAGCCCTCGAAATCGAGCGTCACCCGCATGATCGGTGCGGCCCCGAAGAAGAAGCCTTCCGGCCGCTCGTGCGGCTGGATGACCTGCAGGTCCATGTCGACGCACTGGTAGAGGTTCTCGCGCGAAATCGCGTCGACGAGCTGCAGGACGTACCGCTGGTCGACCCAGACCGCCATCGAGAAGTGGACCACGTCGAACTCATCGTTCGACGTTCGGCCGGTGAAGGTCGGCGACAGCTGCTCGCGCGGCTGGATTTGCGGCCCACCGCCACCGGGGCCCGCCTCGACCGATGGCGGGAACGGCACGGTGCCCTCCTCGAGCTTGTAGCCGTTCACCCGCAGATACTCGAGCCGCTTGACCGGCAGGTTCAGCACGTTGGCCTGCCCATCGACCCGGCCGGCGAAACGCTCGTTGAGCTCCGCGATGGCCCCGATGACGTCCTGCTGGATCCAGAGGCTCTGCTGGGCGTACCACAGGTCCGCGACCGGCGGCACCCGCTCGGCCTGGATGATGCCCATCTGGTGCAGCGCCCCGTCGTCCACGTAAATGCGAATGCTCGACGCCTTGTTCACGGCCGCCACGACCTTCGGATCGTTCTCGGGCTTATCGCGCTCGGTGTCCGGTACGTTGACCGACGGACCGCCGCGGGCGCCGGGGTTGCCGCGGGCGTACGGGTTGCCGCGGGCGTAGGGATTGCCGCCGGCATACGGGTTTGCGCCGCGGGCATACGGATTCGCCCCGGCACCACCGCCATCAGCATAGGGATTGCCGCCGCCCGCCGCCGGGGAAGCGCCCCCGCCGCGGCGCTGCTGCTCCTCGGCCCCGCTAAATAGCAGGTCCCCGCCGTCGCCCTCCTGGGCCTGCTGCATCCGCAGCTTCTCCCGGATGTCGGTCTCGGCGTCGCTGATCTCGCTCTCCGTCGGCCGCGTGCCGGCGTCGAGCCGCGCCCGCAGCGCCGGGAACTGATCCCGGTAGGCCGCGATGAATTCGAAGCCCGCCGACATGTTCTTCGGCTCGGGGAAGACGCCGTCGATCAGCGGCGCCCGGCGGTTGACGTTGTAGAGCTCCTCGAGCGCCGACTCGTACTCCGCCAGGAAGCGGTTCTTGTGCCGCTCGGCCGCGTCGATCGTCCGCTCGTTCTGCAGCGCGTTCGAGAGGCTGCGGATCGGCTGCGCCTGGCGAACCATGTCTTCCATCTTCTCGGTGACGCTACCGTCCCGCATGCCGAGGACCGCCGCCACGACGGCCGCCAGCCCGACCACGCCCGCGATCAGCGACACCATGTGCCTTTTCATGAATTCCATGCTTAACTCTCCAGCCCGTTAGCGGGCGGCCGTGCGGTTGTCGGTCGTCTCGGCGTCGGCCTCTTCCTCGGCCGGCGCGTCACCCAGGGCGATCTTGAACCCGAAGTCGAACACCCAGTCGTTGAGCGTCGTCTCGCCCGTGATGGGATCGGTGTAGGCGGGGTCGGTGAACGCGGCGTCATCCGCAGCCGGCACGCCCGGGGCCCGCAGCGCGGTCGGTGCCGTCGGCGGCGCCGGCACGCCCTCGACCCGGTACAACGGATTGATCTTCAGCAGCGTGAAGTTCTCTTCGTCCGCCGCCGGATCCTGCCGCAGCACGTGGAACCCCAGCCCCTGCCGCTGCCCGAGTTCCTCCAGCCGCTTGAAATATTCCTCGGTCAGGACCTGCGACGCCTCGGCCTGCGACTGGCCGTAGAGCAGCCGCCCGGTGACGCGCACGTAGAAGCCCTTTTGGCCTTCGCCCGCGTCCTCCTGCTCACGCGGTTGCCGGCCGGGGCCCTCACCGAAGCGGTCGCCATAGCCGCCGGGCCCGTAGCCACCCGTCCCGCCGCCGTAGCCGCCAGGCCCGTAGCCACCCGTCCCGCCGCCATAGCCGCCGGGCCCGTAGCCACCCGTCCCGCCGGGGCCGGCGCTCGGCGCGGTGCGCCGCTGCTGCGGCACTGCGCCCGGCGCGTAGTCCTCGATGTCGCTGGTGTAGTCGATCGTGATGTTGCTGAATAGCAATTGCTTGCGCTGCGCCCGGGTCAGGCCGGGCGTCGACTCGATCAGCTGCCGCAGCCGGGTCGGATCGGTCTCACGGGCCAGCCGCCGGTCAGCCTCCGGCGCCGCCCGGTGTAGCAACGCGACGATCCGCGGCAGGATGGCGGCATCCTCCTTCAGCTTCAGCAGGTTCTGGATGCGTTCCTCCTGCTGCTCGGGATTGAGTGCCGCCTCCCGGTACTCGCTCTGCTTGGACTGCTGCGCGTTGATGATCTGCTGCGCCTGGCGAAGCGCGCTTTCGTTCTCACTCGCCGCCAGCGCCTGCGAATCGAGAAACGACCGCGTGAACGGCACCACCGCCGCGATCGCCAGCGCTGCGGCCGACGCCATCCAGAACGGCGTCTTCTGCCGCCAGACCGCCAGCCGCGCCAGCTCCGTCGGCAACAGGTTCGACGTGATCTTCGACTGCCCCAGCCCCTGCAACGCCAGCCCGTACGCCGGCGCGAACGACAGGATCTTCTCGTTCACCTCGTCGGCGTTCAGCGCCTCGCCCGCCGTCAGGGTCGCGAACTTCTCCGGCCGCAGCACGCCGCCCTCGATCGTCAGGTTGTTCTCGAGGTACTTCTGCAGGCCGGGGAGTTGGAAGGCGTTGCCCATCGCGATGACCTTGGTCAGCTCGACGTCGCGGTGGGTCGAGGAGTAGAAGCCCAGCGAGCGCTGGATCTCGGCCACCAGCTCGGCAAAGATCGGCCGCATCGCCTGGAAGATCTGGCGGGCGTACTTGCTGCTGGCGGCGGTGCGCTTGAGGTTCTCGGCCTTCGAGAACGAAAGCTTGAAGCCCTTGACCAAGGCCTCGGTGAAGTTGTTGCCGCCGAGCGGGATGTTCCGCATCCAGGCGCTGTTCTGCTCGACGACGATCAGGTCCGTGTTCTGGGCGCCCACGTCGACGATGACGACGGCGTGCTCCTCGTCCTCGGGGGCGTACTCCAGCGCGGCAAAGTTGAACAGGGCGCTCGGCAGCGTTTGGATCCCCGCGGGCTGGATCCCGGCCTCGTTGAAGGCGTCGATCCACTTGCGGACGAGGTCCTTGCGCATCGCAAAGATGCCGACTTCCGTCTCGGGAGACTCATCGTCGCTGAAGATCTGGTAATCCCAGACGACGTCATCCATGTCGAACGGGATCTGCTGACTCGCTTCGAACCGGACCAGGTCCGGGATCTTCTTCTTGCTCTCGAGCGGCGGCAGCTTGCAGAAGCGGGCAAAGCTCTGCTGCCCCGGCACGCCAAGAATGATCTGGTCCTTCTGCCATTCGTTCCGCGCGGCGAACTTCTCGACCGATTGACGGATCAACTCGTCCTGGTCCGCGTCCGGCTGCGAGAGCAGCTTCGCATGCTCGATCACGTCGAACGCGACGATCTCGTTCTGGCCCTCGCCGGCCGCCCGGACCTTGACGGCCTTCAAGGCCACCTGGCCGACATCAATTCCCCAAACGGCTCCCGAAGACGCCATCAGCACACTCCTTCAGCGACCACGCTAGCCAACGCCGACCGAAACCGGTTCGGAAAGCGCAGGCCGCGCCGGTTGCGTTTGAACCCCATGTAGTACGCTGCGCAGAAGCTCTGGGTTTGGCCTCGTCCGGCCACCGTCCTGGCAACGCTCCGGGCAGGGCAACCCTGATCACCTCGCCGCAGACTATTAGGAAGGATACCGATCAATGAGGCTGAGTAGGAGCCCACGGCTGCGGTATTTCGGTGACCTTTCGCTTGGCCTAAAGCTTGCCTCGCACCTGTCGCGGTGTCAAGGAAAATCGCTGCCACCCATCGGCACTCCCGATTCTACCGCCCGCCAGCCGCCGACCACGCTCCCGCCGGCCACGTCTCCACCGACGACGCCTCCGCCGAGCAGCCGCTCCGAATTCAGTGGCGGAAGTGCCGCGTCCCGGTGAAGACCATCGCCAGGTCGCGCTCGTCGGCCGCCGCGATGACCTCCTCGTCGCGTTTGCTGCCGCCGGGCTGGATCACGGCGGTCACGCCGGCCTCCGCCAGGATGTCCGGCCCATCGCGAAACGGGAAGAAGGCGTCCGAGGCCGCGGCCGCCCCCGCCAGCCGCTCGCCGTGCCCGTTCTCCTGGGCAGCCCAGGTGGCAATCCGGCAGCTCATCACGCGGCTCATCTGCCCGGCGCCGTTGCCGATCAGCATGCCGTCGCGGCAGAGGCTGATGGCGTTGCTCTTCGTGTGCTTGCAGACGAGCCAGGCGAGGCGGAGGTCGGTCCACTCCTGCTCGGTCGGCTGGCGCTGGCTGACCACCTGCCACTGGTCGGCGTTTAGGGTGCGCAGGTCGCGCTGCTGGAGCAGGAGCCCCCCGGCGATCCGCCGGCAGTCGACCTCCTCCGTCGCCGTCGGCGGCGTGAGATCACCGACCGCAAGCAGCCGAACGCGGCGGCCCCAGGCTTTCTGCGGCGCTCCGGCGACGTGGCCGCGGATGATCTCAATCGCCTCGCGATCGAACGCGGGGGCGATCCAGACCTCGACGAAAAATCCACCCGGGGCATGGGCGGCGCCCGCCTCCTTGAGGGGCTTGCCAAAGCGCTGGTGCGTTTCCATCACGGTTGTCGCGAGTGTCGCATCGACGGGAAAATTCACTGCCAAAATCCCGCCCATCGCCGCATTGGGATCGCCCAGGTAAGCCTGCTCATAAGTCTGCAGAGGTTGATCACCCACCGCGGCGCCACAGGCGTTTGTGTGCTTGATGAAGCACGCCGTGGGGGCCCGTAGCTGCGCGAGGTCGGCGCACAACTCCAAGGCCGCGCTCGCGTCTGTGTAGTTATTGAACGACATCGCGGTTTCAGCAGCATCGACTGCTCCCGTGACCTTCGGGCCCACGTACGGTCGCTCCGTGATTTCCTCGTCTTCTACGAATACGGCAGCCGTCTGGTGGGGATTTTCGCCGTACCGCAGCTCCGCGAGGCGCTTCAGATAGAGGCAGGGAATCTCGTCGGTCAGGATTTCCGGTGGCTCGTCGCCCCCTGCCTCTTCAGCCGTGATTCCCATTTCTCTCGCGTGTACCTCGAGGTCCTGGTGATTCGCATCCATGAAGAAAAGCCCGATTGCGGCGTCGTAACCTTGCGTTTCACCGAAAACGGTACAGGCGAGCTGCACCCGCGTCCTCCGGGTCACATCGCCTTCGGTGCGCAATTCCTGCAGCAGATCGGCGTACGCGTCGCTGGATGCCACCACCACCACCCCCCGGTGGTTCTTCGCTGCCGCCCGCAGCAGGCACGGCCCGCCGATATCGATCATCTCGATCGCCTGCTCGAACGTGCAGTTCGGGTCGGCCACGGTCTGCTCGAACGGGTAGAGGTTCACCACGACCATGTCGATCGGCTCGATGCCCTGCTCCGCGAGCTGGCGCAGATGCGCCGGATTGTCGCGGTCGGCCAGGATCGCGGCGTGGATCTTCGGGTGCAGCGTCTTCACCCGGCCGTCCATCAGCTCCGGAAAGCCGGTCACCTCCTCGACCAGCGTCACCGGCAGCCCCGCCTCCTGCAGCGCGCGGGCCGTGCCGCCGGTCGAGATCAGCTCGACGCCGAACTCGCGGTGCAACGCCGTCGCGAACTCAACGACGCCCGTCTTGTCGAAGACGCTGATCAGCGCCCGCTTGATGTTTGTTATCACGTTGCGTCAACCTCGCTGAGCGTGCGAGCCGCGCCGCACCGGGCAAGCCGTAAAACAAGCGACGCAGCACGACCCAGGATCGCGCTGCGCCCAAGAAGCCCTCACCGACGCCGTCCCAGGCCGCCGCGATCCGTGCAGCGCGCCTAGTTCTCCTGCTGCGCCTGGAAGTCCCGCGTCGCCTGCGACCGGCCGCCGATCACCGGCCGCGCCGCATCATCCGGGATCAACGCGTCATCCGCCGCCGCGACGGCCGCGTCGGCGGCGGCTCGGCGATCCTCGGCCGCACCGTCGGTCGGCCCGGTCGCCCGGGCGACGTCGGTGCGCGTCGGAATGGGTACGTCCTTCGGACCGGCGGCGAAGATCCGCCCCTGCTCGTCGAGCAGCAGCAGCCGCGTCGGGTCGACGTACGGGATGGCGATCGTGAAGCCCGGCGCCGGGATCGTCGCGTCGACGCTCCCGTCCGCACGATCGATCACCAGCACGCGGTTCGGTGCCAGCGCGAACACCCGCTCGTCGTCCCGAGAGAGGAACGCCTTCGCGTCCATCACCTTCCATTCGAGCAACCGATCCTCGCGGTCGGCCGCGGGGTTGATCGACACCAGCCCGTCGCCGTCCGTCACCTGGTAAATCGCATCGGGAAAGACAAGCGGCGGCTCGTGCACCGGCGTCGACAACCGCGCCCGCCAGACCAACCGCCCGTCGCTACGCCGAAATCGGTAGAGCGAGCGGTCTAATGCGCCTTGGTACACGGCGTCCGCAGTCACCACCGGACCCGCCTCCGCGCCCCCAGGCACCTCCGGCCAATCACGCCACTGCGCGACCTTGCCGAAGGCACTGATCGCGAAAATGCGGCCATCGGTCGTCGCGAAATAAAGCGTCCCGTCGTCAAGCGTCATGTTCCCCGTGATCGCCACGCCCGTGCGGGCCCGCCAACGCTGCATCCGCGTGGCATAGTCGAACGCGTACACGAAGCCGTTGCCGCCGCCGACATAGAGCGAGCCGCCACCGTCCGCGACGACGTTTGTCGTGATGCCGAAGTCGACGTGACGCCGGAAATCACCGTCGCCGTACACCCGCTCGTAGGCCGCGACCGAATGGGTCGTGGCGAACAGCACCTGGCCGTCGAGGTGCGTCGGGCGCTTCAGGAGATAGCCGGTCGGGGTGACTTTCCGCATCCAGCGGATCGTCCCGGTCGGTGCGTTGATCGCGTAGATATAGCCGTCGTCGGTCGCGACGTAGAGCTGGTCATCGACGAGGAATGCCTGCGCGACCACCTGGTCCGGCGCCAGCGGCAACGGCAGCTGCCATAGCTTCTGCAGCCCGAGTTCGCCGAGCACCGTCGTCGGAACGTAGTCCTGCCCGCGCGCGGCCGCCACGGCTGACAGCAGCACGAGCCCGCAGAGCACTGATCGGTTGCGTTTCACGCTGGCATTCCTGATGCGGGGTGGGATCAGGCGGCAGCCCCGCCGCGCTGGACGAACTTGCTCTCGCAGGAAAGCTAGTCGGCGCCCCCGAATTCGTCAACCAGCGGCGCCGCCCGGCTTGCATCCCCCGCAGTGGGGTTCTACAGTGCCGCCCAGCGAGAGGAAGCACCTGATCTGCCCCGCGATCATGGACGATCCGCGCGACAGGTCGCTTGGCACCAATCAAGGAGAGCAGGATGAACCGCACACGTCAATTGGCGATCGCGGGCCTCGGCGTCGCGGCCCTTCTCGCCACGGGCTGTGAGACGCCCGGCCTCAAACAGCAGGTCCAATCGCTCCAGGAACAAAACGAACAGCTCCGCACCGAACGTAACAGCCTCCAGAGCCAACTCGAATCCTGCATGCTTGATCGCCAGAGCCTCGAGGACCGCGTCCTCGACCTCCAGTTCCGGCTCAGCGAGTGCCAGGACCAGCTCGAACAGGGCACGGTCCAACCGCTTCGCGGCGGCTTCCAGGGCACCCAGAACTTCGCCTGGCTCGACGTGGGCGACGACGTGCTCTTCGCCTCCGGGCGTCATACCCTGACAGCCGAGGGGCGGGCCAAGATCGCTGAGGTGCTGCGAATCGCCCGCTCCGAGTTCCCCGGCAACCAGCTCTGGGTCGTCGGCCACACCGACAGCGACCCGATCCGCGTCACCAAGGACCGCTACGAGGACAACCTCGCTCTCAGCCTCAACCGGGCGGCCGCCGTCTTCCGCGAGCTGATGAGCCTCGGGATGAGCGCCGAGCAGCTGATGGCCGCCGGCCAGGGCGAGTTTAACCCGCGCGCCTCCAACGAAACCGACCAGGGCAAGGCCCAGAACCGCCGCGTGACCTTCATCTCCGTCCGGGCACCCGACATCGTCGACCGCTAACGGCGGCTATCTCGAGCTCAGCCAGCGACTTACGGCTGAAGCCCGAACAGGTCAGCTTGTCTTCCACGTGCTGCCGGGCGATGATTCGTTCGGCAGCACGCTTGTTTCAACCGGCCCCCGGCCGCGACGCAACCATCCTGCCCGAAAGGACCAGGGCCATGGACATCCTGCCCGCCATCGACCTGCTCAACGGCCGCTGCGTTCGCCTCATCCAAGGCCGCTACGACCGCGTCATCGACTACGACGAGGACCCGGTGACCGTCGCAAAACGCTTCCGCGACGCCGGTGCCGACCGGGCGCACGTCATTGACCTCGACGGCGCGCGTCACGGCCAGGTCTCGAACCTCAAGTCGCTCGAGCAGATCGTCACCACGGGGCTGCGGGTGCAGTTTGGCGGCGGCATGCGTGACGAGCAGGTCATCGCCCAAGCGATCGAGGCCGGCGCAAATCGTGTCATTATCGGAACAAAGGCCCTCGAGAATCCGGAATGGTTCAAGTCGATTGTCGACGCGCCGGCCTACCAGGATCGCATCGCCCTCGGCCTCGACGCCCGGCTCGGCAAGCTCGCAACCCACGGCTGGACCCACCTGACCGAGGAGACCGCCGTCGCGGTGGCCGAAGCTTGCGATGGCTGGCCACTGGGGGCGATCGTCTACACCGACATCGCCCGCGACGGGATGATGCTCGGCCCGAACCTGCAGGCCATCCGGGCGCTCGCTCAGTCGACCGAAACGCCGGTGGTTTATTCGGGCGGCGTGACCGACCTCGACGACCTCCGCCGGCTCCGCGACCTCGGGCTCGACGGCGTCGTCATCGGGCGGGCGATCTACGAGTCCACGATCGAGCTCAGCGAGGCGCTTGCCATCGCTTCTGAAGCGTAAGCGTTGAGCATAAAACGACTTAGGCTGCTGTAACGGCTTGGCCGGCGACGAGACGCTCCGCATCCGCCGCGGTGATTCCGCATGCGCTGGCCAGCGCCACGAGCTGGACCCGCCGCAGCTGCTCGGCGTCGAAGTCGCAGAGCTTCCCGAAGACGTACGCCCGACAGACGCGGGTGTGGAAAAGCGGCTGGCCGGCCGCCCCACCAAGCCGCAGCAGCTCCCGCTGCTGGCGGAGCCAGGAGGGCGAGCGGCGGAACCAGCGGGCCGCCTCGTGCGGGGTCATCAGCTCCTGGTTGATCTCGTGCATCGCCATCGCGTCGTGCCTCCTTCCTACGCCTTCTGAACCCCGGCCCGGCCTCACACTCTGGCCCGGGCCGCACCACGACTCAACGTCCAATAAAACGGCAGCGAATCAGTAAGCGGCCGGCGGCCACGCGGCGACCACCGCCGGCGAGCCACTTGAATCCTCACCCCAATCCCGCCGCTAGTCAAGAACTTCTAGATTTTCCAGCAGGCGGCCGTGGCGGCGCGCTCGGCCGCTCCCAATTGACAGGTGTTTTCGCGTTTTTTGACAGCCCCACCAGGAAGACGGCTAGCGCATTGTGCCTTGCCGCCGGCGCGGCGCTTGCTTTAGACTCCCGCCGGTTACGTTGGGAGTCCCATCCATGCCAGGCGAGCACGACTACGCGCTCATCGCCATCATGGTTCTGGTCGCCGTCGGCGTGGCGGCCGCCATCCTGCTGCTTGTCCACGTCGTCATGCCGCTGCTCTTGCGGCACTGGCGGTACGGCGACATCAAGCACGACACCTACGAATCGGGCGTCGAGCCCTTCGGCGACACCCGCCGCCGGTTCAACGTCCGGTTTTATCTCATCGCGGTGCTCTTCCTCATCTTCGACGTCGAGATCATCTTCCTCTGGCCCTTCGCCGTGCTCTTCCGTCGCCTCGCGCAAGCGGGACGGCACTTGGCCGACGGCGGAACCCTCGCGACAGCCCCAGAAGAACTCCAGATCGCCACTATGATGATCAATGGCGGCTACACGATGTCGTTCTTTCTCACGACGATCGGCTTCTTCTCCGCGCTGCTGGTCGTCGGCCTGATCTATGAGTGGCGCAAGGGAATCTTTCAATGGGATTGACGCAGACCGAGATCCAAACCGGCATGGCCGAGACCGAGGATTTCAAGGCCACGCGCCTCGACCACGTCGTCAACATGGTCCGCAAGCACGGCATCAACTGGGCCCGGCGCAACAGCCTGTGGCCGATGCCGTTCGGGACCGCTTGCTGCGGCATCGAGCTGATGGCCACCGGCGCCAGCCGCTACGACGTCGCCCGCTTCGGCGCCGAGGCGATGCGCTTCACGCCGCGCCAGTGCGACCTGCTGATCTGTGCCGGCCGGGTCGTCGTCCGCATGCTGCCGGTGCTCCAGAAGATCTACCTGCAGATGACCGAGCCGAAGTGGGTCATCTCGATGGGCGCCTGTGCCTCCACCGGCGGCGTCTTTGACACCTATGCCGTCATCCAGGGGATCGACCAGTTCCTGCCCGTGGACGTCTACGTGCCCGGCTGCCCGCCGCGCCCGGAGACGCTCATCGAAGGTATCATGGCGATCCAGCGGGTGGTGGCCGAGGACGGCGTGAAAGCGAGTTACGAACGCGGCTCCGGGCTGGGGCTGATCGCCCAGCCGCCGCGGGTCGCGCTCGGCCCCGGTTTCGCCGGCCCGAGCAGCAACTAGACGCACACGGTAAGCAACACCGGTCTTGGCCGGGCGGCATCAGGGAAGGACGGATGGCGACACGCGACGTGGTAGCGGCTCTCCAGGAAGCATTCCCCGAGCTGGGGATCGCCGCCCAGCCGTTGACGCGCTATCTCGACGGGCGCGAATCCGATCAGCACTGGGTCCGCGTGCCGGCCGACCGGCTGCTGGACGTGATGCAGTTCTTGTATCGCGACGAGCGTTGCCGATGCGAGCAGCTCTGCGACGTGACCTGCGTCGACTACCTGAACTTCCCCGACGCCGACGACCGCTTCGCCGTGATCTACTCGCTGGTGAGCCTGACGCACAACCATCGGCTGTGGATCAAGGTGTTCGTGAACGACCCGGACCCGGCCGTCCCGTCGGTGACATCGATCTGGGCGGGGGCCAACTGGCGGGAGCGCGAGCAGTACGACATGTTCGGCATCACCTTCACGGGGCATCCCGACCTGCGGCGGATCCTGTGTGCCGAGCACTTCGAGGACCACCCGCTCCGCAAGGATTACCCGTTGCACGGGCGGGGCGAACGCGAGAATTTCCCGCGGCTGACCCGCGAGAGTGCCTGAAGCAGTACCCCCACGGCAGTGCGGGCGTAAACGAGGACGGTTATGGCGGTAGCGCCGGATCAGTACCAACCGACGACGCTCACCCGTGAGCACGACGGCGACGATCGCTGGACGCTCAACTTCGGGCCGCAGCACCCCGCAACGCACACCACGCTGCGGCTGGTGATCGAGCTCGACGGCGAGACGGTCGTCAACGCCACGCCGCACATCGGCTACCTGCACAGCGGATTCGAGAAGCTCGGCGAGCACCTAAACTACAACCAGTACGTGGTCGTCACCGACCGCATGAACTACGTGTCGCCGATCGCGAACAACATCGCCTGGCACGATGCCTGCGAGAAGCTCTTCGGCATCGAGCTCACGCCCCGCTGCAAGGCCATCCGCACGGTTTGCGCCGAGCTCGCCCGGATCCAGGACCACCTGCTGAACATCGGAACGTCCGGGCTCGACCTCGGCGGCTTCACGCCGTTTCTTTACGCCTTCAACGTGCGCGAGACGATCTACGACCTCTTCGAGGAGCTCTGCGGCGCCCGCTTCACGGTCAGCTATACCCGCGTCGGCGGCTTGATGCAGGATATGCCGGAAGACTGGCCGCAAAAGGTCCTCAAGTTCATCCGCGAAGACATGCCCAAGGCCCTCGAGGACGTCGAGGGGCTGCTGACCCGCAACCGCATCTTCGTCGAGCGGACCAAGGGCATCGGCATCATCAGCCACGACGACGCGATCAACTGGTCGCTCACCGGTCCGCTGGCCCGCGCCAGCGGCGTGAAACGCGACCTGCGCAAGGACGAGCCCTACCTCTGCTACGCCGACAACTGGGACGGGCAGGGCGCCCCCGCCGTCCAGTTCAAAGTCCCGATCGCCTACGGCGGCGACGTCTACAGCCGCTTCCTGCTACGGCTCGAAGAGGTCCGCCAGGCGGCCGCCATCATCGAGCAGGTCTTCGAGATGATGCCCGCGGGCCCGATCAACGTCCTCGGCGACGAAAAGGCGACGCTCCCCGACAAGCGCGAGATCTACTTCTCGATCGAAGGACTGATCCACCACTTCGAGAAGATCATGACCAATCGCGGGCTCGAGCCGCCGGTCGGCGAGGCCTACGGCGCCAACGAGACCGCCAACGGCGAGCTCGGCTTCTACCTCGCCAGCGACGGCGGCAACGCCGCTTATCGGGCGAGCTGTCGGCCGCCCAGCTTCATCAACTATCAGGTGTTTCCCAAGCTGATCGTCGGTCATCAGATCAGCGATATCGTGGCTGTTTTGAACAGCATCAACGTCATCGCGGCGGAGCTCGACCGTTAGCGAGATCGTCCGCCCACAGTCACCGTGATGGCATTCATCTCGGGGTGCCGTGACAACACGTTGGGGTCCGCTCGGGGTCTGTACGTTCTCGAGCAAGAATGCTAAGGTCGGAAACTCCGGGCTGCCCCTGGTTCGGTGACGGGGTTGCACTGGGTTTCCCAGGGGCGTCTGGGGTTGGCGATCGGCCGGCGGGTCCGCCGGTCGGTCAAGTGGAGGTCATTCGTGGCTTGGCAAACCATCGATCGCAGGACCGTTACCGAAGATTCGCTCGGACCGGGGCTGAGCGACGCCGTCAAGGACAAGATCCGCGCCTTTTTCCCGCGCTACGAGACCAAGCGGGCCGCCCTCCTGCCGGCCTTGCACATCGTCCAGGAGGCCAACGGCTACATCTCCCTGCGGGCGATGCGGGAGGTGGCCGCACTGATGGAGATCCCGCCGGCTGCGGTCATGGACGTCGTGACCTTCTATTCCCACTACTGGGCCAAGCCCAAGGGCCGCAAGGTCATCTGCGTGTGCCGCTCGCTGAGCTGCGAACTGGAAGGGGGGGCGAACCTGCTGAGCGCGCTCAAGGACAAGCTCGGGGTCGAAGAGGGCGAGACCACCGCCGATGGCGAGTACTCCCTGATGACCGAGGAGTGCCTGGCCGCCTGTGACCACGCCCCCTGCCTGCTCATCAACGAGAAGATGCACAAGTGCGTCAACATCGCCGACCTGGAGCGGATTCTGGCCGACCCCGATAACGACAAGCTGGACGTCCCCCGGAGCGACCTCTACGATGCTCCCCACGCGCCGGCGTGAGGGCATCCGCCAGCCGCCGAAAGTTTCATACAATTTCGTCGGATCGCAGCCGGATGGCGGCCGTAATGTTTGACAGGGCCGGCGACAAGCGGATGTTGTGACAACCATGAGTTTCGAACCCATCCTGATGCGACACGTGGGCGTGCCCGAGAGCACGTCCATCGCCAAGTACAAGTCCGTCGGGGGCTACGACGGTGCCGCCCAGGCGCTCAAGATGACCCCCGATGAGCTGGTCGAGCTCGTCAAGCAGGCCAACCTCCGCGGCCGCGGCGGGGCCGGCTTTCCGGCCGGCGTGAAGTGGTCCTTCTTGCCCCGGGACCGCGAGATCACCTACCTCTGCGTCAACGCCGACGAGTCCGAGCCCCCGACCTTCTGCAACCGCATCACGATGCAGCACGATCCCCACATGCTGCTCGAGGGGATCCTGATCGCCGCCCACGCGACCCGCTCCCGGATCGCCTACATCTACATGCGCGGCGAGTTCACCGAGCAATACCACGTCATGCAAAAAGCCGTCGACGAGGCCTACGCCGCCGGCTACTTCGGCACCAACGTCCTCGGCAGCGGCCTCGACATCGATTGCTACATCCACCGCGGCGCCGGCGCCTACGTCTGCGGCGAGGAGACCGGCCTGATCGAGAGTCTCGAGGGCAAGCGCGGCTGGCCGCGAATCAAGCCCCCCTTCCCCGCGATCGAGGGGCTCTTCCGCAAGCCGACCGTCGTCAACAACGTCGAGACGCTCGCCTGCCTGCCGCACATCCTCAGCCGCGGGCTCGACTGGTGGCTCGCCATCGGCACCGAAAGCTCCAAGGGCCCGAAGATGTACTGCATCTCCGGCCCCGTGAACAAGCCCGGCTGCTACGAGGCCCCGCTCGGCCTGCCCCTGCGCGAGTTGATCTACGGCGACCAGTACGGCGGCGGCATGCGGGACGGCAAAAAGGTCAAGGCCGTCTTCCCCGGCGGGCTATCGATGGGCGCCGTCCGTGGCGATCTCTTCCCGCAGGCCCCCGACGGCACCGTCGACCCGCACCTGCACTACGACGAGCTCGACTGCCGGCTCGATTTCGACGACGTCCGTCGCTACGACCTGCTCGGCCTCGGGACCGCCGCCGCGGTCGTCGTCCCCGAGGATGCCGACATCCGTGACGTGCTCATCAACGTCACGCGGTTCTACGCCCACGAGTCCTGCGGCCAGTGCACCCAGTGCCGCGAGGGCACCACCTGGATGTACCAGGTCGCCAAGCGCATCCGGGCCGGCGCCGGGCGGAGCTACGACCTCGACCTGCTCGTCGAAGTCAGCCAGAATATGGGCATGATGCCGGGAATGAGCATCTGCGGGCTCCCCGACGGGGCCGCATGGCCGATCCGCACGCTGGTCCAGAAGTTCCGCGACGAGTTCGAGGCCCACATCGCCGCCCAGCAGTCGGGGGCGGCCGGAGAGGCGATCAAGCACACGAACCCCGCGGCGTACGAGCTGCCGATCCTGGGAGGCACCGGGCCGGCCGTCGCCGTCGCGACATAGGAGCGGGCGTTCGCCAGGCGAGCGTTCGTGAAAAGAGAAACCAACCGCGCAGCAACGCGATCAAAGTCGAGCCATGCCGAAGCTGATCATCGATGGACAAGAGGTGGAGTGCCGCGACGGCATTCCGGTCCTGCAAGCGGCTCTCGAGGCCGGGCTCCAGATCCCGCACTACTGCTACCACCCCGGGCTGTCGGTCGTCGCCAGCTGCCGGCTCTGCCTGATGGAAATGAAGATGCCCCATCCCAAGACCAAGGAGCTGGGGTGGGCGCCAAAACTCTTCCCGTCCTGCCAGACCCCCGTGAAGGACGGCATGGAGGTCCGCTTCGAGTCGGAAAAGGTCAAGGCCAACCAGAAGCACGTGATGGAGTACTACCTCCTCAACCACCCGCTCGACTGCCCCGTCTGCGACAAGGCCGGCGAGTGCTACCTCCAGGACTACACCGAGGACTTCGGCTCGGCCGCCTCGCGGATGGTCGAGGAAAAGTACAAGAACCCGAAAAAGGACATCGGATCCAAGACGCTGCTCTACCAGGACCGCTGCGTGCTCTGCACCCGCTGCGTCCGCTTCACGGAAGAGATCTCCGGCTCTGGCGAGCTCACCGTCGTTAACCGCGGCAACCGCGGCGAGATCGACGTCTTCCCCGGCGAGCCGCTCGAGAACCCGCTCCAGGGCAACGTCGTCGACCTCTGCCCCGTCGGCGCCCTCCTCGACAAAGAGTTCCTCTTCAAGCAGCGCGTGTGGCTCCTCAAGCAGGCCAAGTCGATCACGCCCGCCGACAGCAGCGGCGCCACGATCTGGATCGACCACAACGAAGGCCGCATCTGGCGGATCCGCCCGCGCTTCAACGAGAAGGTCAATGAGTGGTGGATCTCCGACGAGCAACGCTTCAACTGGAAGCACGTCCACGCCGACCAGCGGCTGCACCAACCGGTCCTCCGCGAAGACGACGCCGCCCGGCCGATCCGCTGGGAAGAGCTCCCCAAACTGCTGAAAAACCGCCTCCTCGACACGGCCGCCGACGATGACGGTCAGCAGGTCGCAGCCGTCCTCAGCCCGATGATGGCCTGCGAGGAAGCCTATCTGCTCGCCCGGTTCGTCCGCGCCGTCGCCCCGCAGGCGACGCTCGTCCTCGGCCACGTCCCAGTCCACGGCCAGGACCAGACCTTCAAGCAGGGCTTCACCATCCCCGCAGAAAAGTGCCCCAACCGCAAGGGCGTCGAGACGCTGCTCGAACACCTCGGCGGGCCGACCAGCACGCTCAACGACTTCCTCGGCCCCGCCGGCGAGGGGCGTTTCAAGGCCGTCTACCTCTACGGCGGCTACGCCGGCGAGTGGGTCGACCCCGCCTGGGCAACCGCGCTGAAGGCAGTTGACTTTCTGGCCGTCCACGATTTGTTCCCCTCGCCGCTGAGCGACGTGGCGACACTGACGATTCCGGCCGCCGCCTGGGCCGAGCGCGAGGGCACGTTCATGAACCGCGACGGGCTGCTCCAGCCGTTCGAGCGGGCGATCCCGCCGCTCGAGGGCGTGAAGTACGACGGCCAGTTCTTCCTCGAGCTCTCGGCCCTGGGCGGCATGTATCGCGGGCCCAAGATCCGCGAGAAGCTGGCGCCCGAGTGGCCGGCACTCAAAGCGGTCTTCATCCCTCGCGACGAACCCGAGTACGCCCACTAGGCGGGCGGGAGGTCTCTGCCGATTATGGCCGCCGTCGAACCGACTCCGGGCACGCTGGACCCGATCCTCCGCAAGCCAATCACCCTGCTGATCCTGATCCTCGTCGCGTTCGGTGGACCGGCCGCGGGGCTGGCGACGGCGATCGCGCTTTTCCCGGCCGTCGGTGAGTTCTTTCAGGGCCTGCTGTCAAACGAGTTCAGCTTCAAGCTGATCGTGATGCTGCTGGTCTGGCAGATCATCATGGGCGGCTGTGCGCTCTGCATCCTGGCCGAACGCAAGCTCTCCGCCTACATCCAGGACCGCATGGGGCCCAACCGCGTGGGGTTCCTCGGGGTCCTGCAGCCAATCGCCGACGGGCTGAAGTTCCTGCTCAAAGAAGACATCATCCCGCGAAACGTGGATAAGCCGCTGTTCGTGCTCGCCCCCGCGATGGCGCTGATCGTCGCCTTGATCGGCTTCATCATCATCCCCTTCACCGGCCCGATCCAGTGGCCGTGGATGGCCGCGGGCGAGTCGGTCACCGCCCAGGTGGTCAGCATCGAGATCGGCTTCCTCTTCCTGCTGGCCGTCAACTCGCTGAGCGTCTACGGCGTCGTGCTGGCCGGCTACGCCAGCAACAACAAGTACTCGTTCTACGGCGGGATGCGGGCGACCGCCCAGATGATCAGCTACGAGGTGCCGCTCGGCCTCGGCCTGCTGGCGGTGCTGCTGATCACCGGCACCCTCCGGCCAGAAGTGATCGTCGCCGAGCAGGCCGCCACCGGCGTCTGGAACGTCTTCCTCCAGCCGGTGATCTTCCTGATCGTGCTGATCGCCGTGTTCGCCGAGACCAACCGCCTGCCGTTCGACCTGGCCGAGTCCGAGCAGGAGCTCGTCGGCGGCTTCCACACCGAGTACAGTGCGATGAAGTTCTCGATGTTCTTCCTCGGCGAGTACTCGCACATGATCACCGCCAGCGCGCTGATGGTCGCCCTCTTCTTCGGCGGCGGCGCCCCGCTGCCGTTCATCAGTTGGCTCGGCCCCCACGAGACGGTCGGCTGGGTCGGCGGGCTGCTGCAGTTCGGCGTCTTCTGGGTGAAGGTGGCCCTGTTTATCGCCCTGTTCATGGTGGTCCGCTGGACGATCCCCCGGTTCCGCTACGACCAGCTCATGCGGCTCGCCTGGAAGGGCATGATCCCGCTCGGGGTCGTGATGGTCGTGATCACGGCCACCCTCGTCGCCCTCGGCTACGAGCGGAACCTCCTGGTGAGCCTCGGCGTCAACGTCCTGGCAATCATCGGCGTGCTGCTGTTCGCCTCACGCTCGAAGACCGCGGTCACCGGGCGGCAGGCCCACATGCCCTACGTCCAGGTCCGCCCGAGCCCGCGGCCGAATCCCTGACCGCGGCGGCGGATTACCGCCCCGCGGTGATTACAATCGGGCAAAGCACCCGCGCGGCGGCGGCTTCGGCCCCCGCCCCGAAATCGCCCTCGCAGGAGTACCCGGCGGCATGCGTGACGAAGATATCCTGGTCATCGAAGAGCCCGAGCTGACCGCGGCCGAACGCCTTTACCTCCCCCAGATCTTCTCTGGCTTCAAGACGACGCTGCGGCACATGTTCAACGTGAAGCGGCGGGAGGAGTTCGTCGTCCGCTCCCCCGAAAAGACCCGCCTCGCCGACGGCAAGCTGCGGATCGAGAACTACCGCGGCGTCCACCGGCTCAACAAGGACCCCGACGGCCGCGTCGCCTGCGTGGCGTGCTTCATGTGCTCGACGGCCTGCCCGGCCCACTGCATCCACATCGAGGCCGGCGAGTCGCCCTGGCCCGACCGCGAGAAGTACCCGGTCAAGTTCGACATCGACGAGCTGCGCTGCATCTACTGCGGCATGTGCGAAGAGGCCT
>CAZCKC010000064.1:0-17654 GCA_964499235.1 uncultured Planctomycetales bacterium
CTCCGCAAACACCCGCAGCTCCGACAGGTGTGTTCCGCCCGCCGCCTCCACCGGCTCGATCCGGATCGTCCGCGTCACCCGCGGCGTGGCCGCGTAGGTGATCCACCGCACCTCCGGCCGCTGCGGGTCGACGTCCTTGTCAAACGTCATTGCCCGCCGGAAGGGCAGGGGCCCTTGCTCCACGAACGGCTCCCACTCGGCCCCCGGCCCCGACCGCGTCTTGACGACGAACCGGTCAAAGAAGTCCCCGTGCCGCCCGTTCTGCACGAACTCCAGCACGCCGACCCGCCGCGTTGCCGGCAGCGTGATCTCCAGGTAATCACCCGCCTGCGCGCCGCCCGCGTGATAGCTCGTGTCCACGTCGCCATCCACGAGCGCCGCTGCCCGCCCGGCCTCCCGCGCCGCCGTCGCCTCGGCATTGAGCGCCACGTTCTTCTCCCGGTCGATCCGCCGCGACGGGCTGATCCGGCAGGGCACCGCCTGCGTCCATTCTTCGGTATGCCCGTTCCAGTACGGCCGGTTAAACGTCGTCGCCCGCACGAACTGGTAATCCCGCTGCCCGTGATAGTCGATCCGCAGCAGCAGCGTGATGTTCTGCCCGACCACGTCGAGCCGCCCCCAGGGGTTCTGCTTCCGCAGCGTGTGCCCCGTGATCGTCGTGTAGTCGGCCGGCTCGCCGCTGGCCTGGTTCGGTAACTGCAACACGCCGTCCGCCCCCACGGTCAGGTCCGCCGCCACCTGGTTCTCGTTGATGATCCCCTTCCAGGTCTGCTGCCAGATCGTGACCGTCGCCCCCTCCAGCGGCTCTCCGTCAAGACTCGTCAGCTGCACGTAGCAGTTCTTCGGCAGGTCATACTGCCACTCGCCGTAAAACCCGTTGCGGAACCGCGCGTTCGCGTTCGCGCCACCGATCGAGTTCGCTGAGTACAGCCCCGTGTTCGCCGTGTATTGCGGGTTCGGCCGCGTATCATCCCCGCCCATGATCCCCGGGAACAAGTAGAAGTCGCCCCGCGTGATGTAGTACCCGCTCTCGTCCTTGATCTTGCACTTGCCCATCGGCTTCTCCGGCATCGACGGCTCGATGTTCGACCAGTAGATGTCGTACGCCCCCCACACCTGGTGCGACCACTCGTGCAGCAGCGACCCCTCCAGCGTCACCCGGTGCCGCTCCAGAAAGTCGTAATACCCCCGCAGGTCCGCCCCCTCGTCCGACCGGATCCCCGCCCACGTCGTGCCCCACTCGCCGTCAAAGCGCGGATCGAGCCGGTCCTCCGGCCGATGAATCCCACCCGCCAGGTATCCGTCCGGCACGATCTCGAAGTCGTCCAGCGTGACCCGCAGCACCCCGCCGTCCGGCGCAAAGTCATCAAACCGCGACTTGCAGAAGTGCGTCTCGTTCCACACGTGAATGTGCCACTGCAGGTAATCCTCGAACGAGTACGACCCCCAGTTCGTCACATGATCCTTGCCATACTCGTACACGCTCCGCTCGACCCAGTACTTCAGCGTCTTGGCGGCCGCGTACTTCAGCACCGCGTTATTGTTCTCGCTCAGCTCCTCGACCTGCTGCTCCGGATCGACCTCGAACTCGATCACGACCTTGCGCGGGTCATCCCGGTCGACCTGCCAATTCCACTCGAGCCGCGTCGTCACCTCTTCCCACGGTTCCAGCCGGATCACCGCCGGCTCACCGTTTGTCCACTTCACGTCCCCCGCCCCGTTTTCGCGCACGACCCGGTCGTTGATCTTCCACCGATAGGTCAGCGGCCCCTCGTACGCCGTGTCGCTCGCGTTCTTGATGTGCGCGATGAACTGCACCAACTCGCCCGCCTCCGGCCACTTCCGGTCCTCAGCGTAATCGGGCTCCTTCATGATCCCCGGCGTGTCGCCGCGGAAGTTCTGCCGCGCGTAAGTCGTCTGACCGTTGTCGTTGTAGCGGTAGTACCGCGGCGTCCGCTCAATGAACGTCACGTTCAAATCCGGTAGCTCGCGCTGCGCAATCGCCTGCGGCTCGAACTTCACCCGCAACGCCGGCCGCTGCGCCGCTTCAAGCACCTCCGACGCATGAAACGCCACCGGGTAGTCGTCCACCCCGCTGACCGCGATCAGCCACCCGTAGTTGCGATAATGCCGCGCCTGCCACGCGGCCACGTCCGCCACCAGCCCCGGCCCGTTGAACCGATATACCTCGTCTTCCGCATTCCAGCTCGCCCCCAGCGTCCCGGAAAAGCTCGGCGTTGCCGCGATGTCCGCCATTCCGCCCGGCCGCGACCATGGCCGGCTGAAGGCGCCCGCACCCGCGAACCGCTCGTTGTAGGTCACTCCTTGAACCTGCCGCGCGCCGTCGCTCCCGCCATCCCGCCACGGCGCCAGTACCCGGTAGATCGCCACCCGTGCCGTCGCCGGCAGCGGCTCCGTGGGCACCAGCGTCAGCTCCACCTCCCGGATCTGGCTCCCCACCGTGATCGCGCGGAACAACTGCTCAAACGCGATCAGGATCCGATCGTTCGGACCGTGCACCGCCAGCGTGTCGCTGCCCCCAAAGTTGAGGTCCGGCTGCCCCGCCCGAATGCTCGCATCCTCGACCGCCATATAGGTATATGTCCGGCCCGGATCCCGCTGGACCGCCTCCGAAAAACCTTCGTAAGCCGTTACCGGCACGTACCGCCGCAGGACGACCTCCCGCTCCTCGGCCACCAGCGCCGGCACCGCCAGAATCGAGACACAAAGGATCGGGAACAGGTTCGACGGGCTCAGCGGACAGGACAGCTTCACGGATGTTCTCCGGCCAGGGTTGTCTTCAATTCGTTCAATACCAATGGGTTAGGACACCGCAGCCCGGCCGCGGTGAGGGCCGACGCGGGGTAGGTCGCAAGTGAAGCAGGGGGGGCGAACACATCGCGGCCCGCTTAGGCCGTGTTCGCAACCAGCAGGTTGAAAAGCCCGAACGCGGCCGATAACGCCGCCACCAGGAACAGAAAAAACCGCATCGGGAACTCCCGCCAGAGGGAAGGGCCCCCAAGCCTGGAGAGGGGGCGAACGTCCAGTCAAGAGGTTACCGGCTTTCACCGGGGCTCACAAGCTGCCCCGCTCGTTGCGCCGCGGGAAAACATGTAGGCCCGGCGGGCAACCAGCCCCGACCGCGCGGCTCCGATCGGCACACTTCTGCCACGCCCGCTTTCCACCCGAGTTATCAACCCTCCTGGTCTTTGTTTAGTTTCCGCCAAAAAACCCGTCGCGGCCGATTGTTTCAGTTGCATTCCCATTTTGGGCTCGCTATCGTGACACGAGGTTAAGTGACCCACTTTCGATTCAGGGAATCCGCCGGTCAGGCGGCAGAGTTCACACAAACAAAATGGAGAGAGGCTGATGCGTGGAATCCTAACGGCTGCAACGATTGCGACCTTTGCCGCAGCGACCGCTTACGCCCAGACCGTTTCGCTTTCGCTGACTTCGCCCGCCAACGGTACTTCCGTTGCCCCGGGCGCCACGATTGAGTGGACGATCACCGCGGACGTCTCGACCGGTGACAACGCCGGCTTGGCGCTCGTCAGTGTCGATCTGACTCAGGATCCCAACAATCCTGAACTCTTCGACATCCCGCCCGCAAACGAGGGCAGCATCGACTCGACCATGACCAACTTCAGCCGCCCCGCCGGCATCAGCAATCCCGGCGAGAACGGCGCGACCACCGGCTACATCGGCGTCCAGCGCGGCACCTCCGGTGAGCAGGGTCTCGTTCAGATCGGCGGCGGCCAGAACACCTTCGGCCAGCCCGGCTCGACCATCGGTACGTCGGCCAACGTCATCGCCGGCGTCGGCCAGGGCTCGACCCAGACGGTCGTCTCGGGCTCGTTCGCGGCCCCGGCCACGGACGGCACCTATACTTTCCAACTCGCCAACGCCCTCGCCAACGTGCTTGACAGCGTCGGCACCCCGCCGGCCTTCTCGCCGGTGAGTGCCGCCACGGTCGACACCGCGGCCGGCAGCTTCAACTTCACCGTTGGCGGCCCGACCGACATCGTCGGCGACGCCAACTGCGACGGCAACGTTGACTTCTTCGACATCGACCCGTTCGTGACGGCCCTGGTCGGCGGGCAGTCGGCTTGGGAAGCGACGTTCGGCTGCGACTACCTCACCGTCAACGACATCAACCAGGACGGCACGGTTGACTTCTTCGACATCGACCCGTTCGTTAACCTGCTCGTTGGTGGTTAATCGCCGTCATACCTGAATCGGATTTCAACCAGCCGCCCGCGGTCACCTCGACCGTGGGCGGTTTTTTGCGCCGCCTGTTATTGACGCAAACGCCCAGCCCCCCACCCGCAAAAGAAGACCGCGAACCGCTTTCTCCGCTCAAGGCTGGCCATCCCGCCGCCGATCCGTACGATACGCTTAAGCGCGGTCAGGGCGGCGTCAGCAAGCTTCGCCTGCCGCCGGACCGGGCCAGCCTGAGCGAACCACCACGGCCGGCAACCGGTACCGTCACCAGCAAGCCGAAGCTGCCCCCTGACCCCCGAGGACACCGATGGCGTTGGGCGATCGCGACTATCTCCAGACCGACCAGGGCGCCGGCCGCTATGGCGGCGGCCAGGACATCTTCGCCGGCGTCCGCGGCATCAGCCTCACCACCACCCTGATCATCATCAATTGCGTCGTCTACTTCTTCCAGGTCTCCGGCCGCAGCGGCGGTCAGCTCTCGACCGTCGACCAAGCGTTCGTGATGCAGTCCCAGGCCGTCATGAACGGCCAGATCTGGCGCCTCTGGACGTCCACCTTCCTGCACTGGAGCACCGGCCACCTGCTCGTCAACATGCTCGGGCTTTACTTCTTCGGCCGCGCGCTGGAGCAGGTCTGGGGCAAGCGCCAGTTCTTCCTCGCGTACACCGTCGGCGGCGTCGTCGGCAACATCCTGTTATTGTTCGCCGGCCTCAGCGGGGTCATGTCATCCCAGACGCTCGGTATGGGCGCCTCCGGCAGCATCCTCACGCTCGTCGGCGCCTCGGCCGTCCTCTTCCCCGATGCCAAGGTCCTGATCTACTTTCTCTTGCCAGTGAACATCCGCGTTTTCGCCGCGGTCTTCGCAGGACTCTACTTGCTCAACATTGCAACACGCGGCGACAACTGGGGCGGCGACGTCGCCCACCTCAGCGGCCTAATCGTCGGCCTCTGGTGGGCTTACTCGGGCGGCGTCTCGCTCAGCGGCCGCCACCGCACGCACATCGATTCAGATTCCATGCTCGGCCGCCTGTTCGGCGGCAGCCGCCAGCGCTCGCAGGGCATCGGCGGTTTCGGTGGCAGCCAGCGCGGTAGGGGGGCCTGGGACCGCAAGCTGCAGCGCCGTCGCAAGGAACAGATGGAGGTCGACCGCATCCTCGCCAAAGTCCACGAGCACGGCGTCGCCAGCCTCACCCGCAAAGAACGGAAAACCCTCGAAGAAGACACCCGCCGCCGCCAAGCCGAAGACCGCCGCACCGGCCTCTAACCTGAACGCGATGAGCAGTGCCGGTCGCCCGTACCAGCGCCCGATGCTGTGGCCACGGTTGCGTCAGCCGTGGCCGGATGGGAACCCGCGCAAGAAAGCAGGGCACCGCCCGGCTCGCGAATGTGGCGACCGGCCTCCGCATCGGTCGTGTCCGGTTGGAAACCACCACCCAACCAACGTCGACCGACTACGCTCGCCTGACCTCCCGCCGCTTTCGCCGCTGCCGCGCCACCGCGCGCATGTCCACCGCCACATCCGTCTCGTCCACGATCTCCTCCCCCAGCAGCGTCTCCAGCAGGTCCTCGAGCGCTACCACCCCCTCCATGCCCCCGTGCTCATCCACCACCAGCGCGATGTGGTGCCCACCCTGCAGCATCGTCTCCAGCGTGTCAGCCAGCGACGCCAGCTCCGGCACCACGCACATCGGCTTGCTCAACTCCTTCAGCGGCGTCTCCCCGCGCCCGCCCGCCAGCGCCTGGTAGATCTCAAACCGCGGTACGTACCCCACGATGTTCTCCACTGCCCCGTCATAGATCGGAATCCGCGCAAATCGTAGCGGCCGGTGCTCCGCGTTTGCCTGCTGCGCCGTTATCTCCTGCGGCAGCGAGAACACCACCGTCCGCGGCGTCAGCACATCGGCCACCTTCACCTGCGTCAGGGCCAGCAGGTTCGAAACCACCCGATACTCCCGCGGCCCCAGCGACCCACCCTCGCGCCCCAGCCGGATCGTCGCCAGGATTTCCGACCGGTTGATTCGCTCCTGGTGCCGCTGGTACCCGATCAGCCGGTTCAGCCGCTCCAGCCCCACAATCAGCGGCAGGCAGAGGTAGATCATCGCGCGCGTTGTCACCACCGTGACCCCCGCCAGCCGCTTCGCGTGTACCACCCCCAGCGTCTTCGGAATAATCTCGCTCAGCACCAGGATCGCCAGCGTCATCAACGCGCTCGCGATCCCCACCGCCGTGTCCCCGAACACCACCGCCGCCTGCGCCCCCACGCCCGCCGCCCCGACCGTGTGCGCGATCGTGTTCAGCGTCAGGATCGCCGCCAGCGGCCGGTCAATGTTCGCCTTCATCCGCTGCAACTGCCGACCGACCGCCGACCGCCGCTCCACCAGCGCCTCCACGTGGCTCTGCGGCAGGCTCAGCAGGCTCGCCTCCAGCAGCGAGCACAGAAACGACACCCCGATCGCCAACGTCGCGTACGCCAGCAACAACGTCATCCGCTTAGACCTCGCGCCGAGAAGGGGGCCACACCGCCAGCCGCATTCTAGCGGCCCCTTCGCCCGCGCGAATCGCCGCCCGTCCCCCGCCGCCGGCCCCGAAAAGTCGGCGACAAGTTCCCGCTGGAATTGATGCGGACCTTACGCTGCCGCCTGAGGATTCGGACCCCCGCCCCGCGACCGCCGATAATGTCCCGCGAAAGCACCCCTCGCCACAGTTCCCAATACCCATCGCGCGCGCCGCTTCCCCGCGGTAGAAAAACGCCTTCACCCAGGACTATGCTTCCGCAACGGAAACTCGAGCCGGACATAGCCGCAGCGCGCGCCGCGGCCACCGTCCGCTCATCGGCTTCTTGAGACCCGCAACGCAAACCCGGTCGGCCTCTAGCCGGCCACCATCCCGGAGGAGGAAGACCATGCAGAAGCTCTTGATCACCACCACCGCCCTGTTGCTGGCGCTCCCGGCGTCGGCTGCGTACTTGTTCGAAATCGACACCGACGGCGCCGACGACGGCGTCCTCACGCTCAACAGCCGCTTTAGCTACGGCGGCGACACCAACGCCGCCTCGCAGAGCGCCCCGTCGAGCGCGTTCGGCACCAGCGGCGCCGACTCAATCTTCGGCGGCAATGGCGTCAACGAACCCGACACCTACGTCTACCTGTACGACCCCGCGACCGAAGGCGATAACCTCGTTGTCCCGGCCGGCACCGACCTCGGCAGCGGCAACCTCGCCGGCGGCCTCGCCAGCGGGGCCGCTGGCCTCTACCGCGTCTATGCCACCTGGCCGCTCTCCAGCAACATCAGCGGTGGCCTCACCAACTTCGACGTCTCGACCGCGGCCGACTCGTTCAGCGTTTCGCTCGACCAGAATGATCTCGGCAACGAGTGGATTCTCCTCGGCGAGGTCCTTTACGACAGCACCCTCGGCCCCGACATCAGTGTCACGCAGACGTCGTCGTCCAACACCTTCGTCTCGATGCGCGCCTATGGCCTGCTCTTCGAGCGCGTCCCCGAACCCTCGACCGCGCTCCTGCTCAGCCTCGGCCTCATTGGCTTCGCCCGCCGCCGGTAAGCGCGGACCAGAAGCTCACGAAGTGGACCCCGCACCCAACACCGCCCCGCGCCGCCCATTTCGGAGAGCCGCGCGGGGCGGACTGCATGCGCCGCGATCCAAACAATCCGCGCGATCAATGCGGTGGAATTGGAACGGTTGAACCGGGGAGCGCAGGCGAGCAGCCTCTCGCGTTGAGCAGCACCAGTAGCCGAGCAACCGTTCGTCGCGGCTCTTCTTAAGCCCGACGCGACCCCGCGGAGCGGCAAACAGCAGGTGGACAATTGAACAGGAGACCGCAGCTGAGCCCCACCTCGCGGAGACGCAGGTCCGAGCGCTAGAGAACCGCCCCTCGCGGCTCTCCTGCTCCACTGTGCGCCTGCGCTCCTGCTCTGTTCGCCCGCAGGGCGAACCTACGCTCCTGCTCTCGATTCGACCAAAGATCGAATCGGAGAGGGGGGGATTCGAACCCCCGGTATGCGTAAGCATACACCGGTTTTCGAAACCGGCCCGATCAGCCGCTCCGGCACCTCTCCCATTGACCCCACCGCAGCGAAGCAGACGCCACGGCCGTCAGTGTGAACCGCGCAAAATACCCAGGATCGAAGCCCACTGCAAAACCGACCGCCCGCTTTTGCCCACGCCACCCGCAGCCAAGATCGCACCCAGGAAACCAGCGCCAGCCCTACAGCGCCCGCGCCGCCCCCGCGTGCCGCTGCTCCTGAATCACCGGCAACGGGTGAAACGCCCCCACGTTCAGCCCCGGACACGTCCGACCCGCCGCCCGCCATGCCGCTGGGCTCTCCAAATTTGACTCCCAGAAAGGCCACGTCCGGCACTGCACCGGCCGCGCCGGGTGCACGGCACACTTGGTCTTGCCATCGGGATACCGCACGAGCCACTCGCAGTCCCCGTTCGACCACTCCCGCAGGCTCAGCCGCTGCCCGATCCGCCGCAAGTGCTGCCGCCCGAACTCCTCCACCGACAGGTTCAGGTAAGCCGCGATCCCCGCCGCCTCCTCCTCGGTCACCCACACGTATCCTGGCGCCCCGCTGCAACAGTTCCCGCACTGCGTACAGCTGAAACGCAGCCCCTCCGCATACCACGGCCGCTCGGCTGCCTCACGAGACTTTTTCTGGGACGGTTGGGGGCTCATGTCGTGGCTCAAACCAAACAGAGTAGGGGGGTCGGAAAGGTGCTGACGGCGCAGTTATCTTCGACCCCCGTCTCCTGAAGTCAACCCGGCGAAACACCCGGAAACCTTTTTGCGTCCGTAAGTTGCGAGAAAATAAAAATGTGCCACACTTGGGCTTGACGGCATGTTGCGGCACGCTAACCTGCCCGCGCGGTCTGCAATCCACGATCAAACGGCAAGGAGCACGAGGATGTCCGGGATTCCAGTCGAACTCCGGGAGGAGGGTCTCGCCGCGGGCGTCGAGCACACGCCAGATCCGTTGGCAGCCCTGGCGATCTTGGCCCAGCGCCAAGTCTCCACCCACCCCGAAAGCGACGCCGAGCCAGTCGAAGAGATCTGCATCGGCGGCAGCGACGCCGACTTCGATCGTGCCGAGAACGGTTTCGGCGGCAGCTCCCCCCGCCTCGCCATCGACGAGGAGGACGAGGAAGAGCTCGGCGACCTCGACGACGACGAAGACGACTTCGAGGACGACGACGAGTTCGAAGACGACTTCGACGAGGACGTAGACGACGACGATGACGACGAGGAGTTCGAGGAAGGCTTCGATGAGGACGAGGACTGACTCGGAATACCCCCCGCCGCTGCACCCAACCCGCTGACACCCCGCGGCCAGCCCCCGGCTGGCTGCTTTTCTGCGCTCCCGGATTCCCTCCCTCAGGTCCCCGGCCCCCCGCGTCGATAGCCAGGGACATGACCAAGTCCGATCCCCAGCCCGAATCGCCGTCCTTCGCTCCCGACGCTGCCCAGCCGCAGTATCGTGGCATCGAGCGTCGGGCCGCCCGCACCGACCGCCGCGCCACCGACCTCGACCGCCGCTCAGGCCTCGACCGTCGCCGCGGCCCCGGCCGCCGCCGCACCGACTACCGCCGCGAGGCCGAGGACGGCCATATGAACGACGAGCAACTCGCGTTCATCATGGCGATGGAAGAGTACAAGGCCGCCAACAGCGTCCCGTTCCCCACCTGGACCGACGTGCTCGACGTCGCCCTGTACCTCGGCTATCGCAAGGTCGCCCCCGTCGGCGAGCACCAGCTCACGACCAGCCAGGCCGCCATCAACCCCGGCGACCCCGAGAACGACGGGTAGTCCAATAATGCGACACGTCCGGCGGAAATCTGTCGGCGGCGGGATCTGGCATGCCCGCCCTCGAATCGCCCGCGCGCAGGTCGCCGGCCGCTTCGACCCGACCGCGCGCCAGGCCCGCCTTCACGGTGTCACCCAGGCCGTCCAGGCCCGCCGCTATCCGCTCTCCGAGGCGCTCGACGCGGTGATCAGCGTCCTTTGGCCGACGCTGCCCTGAGCCCGCGTCAGAGCCGTTTCCAGCCCACTGTGCGGCGTCCGACGCTCCCGCCCGACTTGACACAGTCTGAACCCCGGGATAGGGTGCGCGACTCGATTGGAACTGCCCGGCTGCAGCCGGGTCCGCTCGTGCCGGTGCGTCCCGCCTTGCGACGAGACTTTGGAGTCAACCATGCTGCCCGTCACGAAAAAGAGCAAAATGCGGAAGCGTACCCGCCGCTCGCACCACGCGCTCAAGCCCGTCGCGCTGATCGCCTGCCCCCAGTGCGGCGTCGCTCGGCTGCCCCACGCGGCCTGCCGGAACTGCGGCCACGTGAACGCCCACACCAAGATCAACGTCGGCGCCGAGGAGTCCTAGGCATCATGCGGGTTGCCGTGGACGTCATGGGCGGCGACCTCGGCCCCCAGACGATTATCGGCGGTGCAATCGACGGCCTGAGGCACCTGGCCGCGGATGACCAGCTCGTCCTCTTCGGACCCGAGCTTCAGGTCACCGAGTGGCTGCGCGAACGCGGTGCTGATGATTCCCGCATCTCCATCGAGGATTGCCCCGAAGTCATCGGGATGGACGAGTCGCCCGTCGAGGGCGTCCGCCAGAAGCGCAAGTCCACGATCGTCCGCATGGCCACCGCCGCCGGCAAGGGCGAGGTCGACGCGATCATCTCCGCTGGCAACACCGGCGCCTTCGCCGCCGCGTCGCAGTTCCGCATCAAGCCGATTCCCGGCGTTACCCGCCCGGGCATCGCCGTCGTGATCCCGACCTTCCACGGCCCGGTCCTGCTCTGCGACGCCGGCGCCAACGTCGCCCCCAGGCCGCGTCATTTGTACGAGTACGCCTTGATGGGTAGCTGCTACGCCCGCAAAATCCTCAATAAGAGCAACCCCCGCATCGGCCTCGCGTCGATCGGCGAAGAGGAGGGCAAGGGCAACCCGCTCGTCAAGGAAGCCTCGCTCCTCATCAAGGCCAACCCGATGCTCGACTACGTCGGCAACGTGGAAGGCCGCGACATGTTCGAAGGCCGCTGCGACGTCTTCGTCTGCGACGGCTTCACGGGCAACATCGTACTCAAGCTGACCGAGGGGTTGGCGGAAGGACTGTTCAAGACCATCGTTCGTGAGCTCAAGGCCGAGAGCGAGGAATTGCTCGATCGCTTCGATCCCATTGTGAAGCGCATCTGGCGCACCCACGACTTCAAGGAGTACGGCGGGGCGCCGCTCCTCGGCGTCAACAGCATCGCGATCATCTGTCACGGCCGCAGCGACGAGCGCGCCATCTTCAACGCCATCCGCGTCGCCGTCCATGAGCACCGCTCCGGACTCAACCAGCTGATCGCTGAGAACATGCCCGCCCCGCCTGCCAACGAAGGAGAATAGATGAAGCTGGCCTGGCCGCTCCAGTTCGCGGGAACCGGGATCAGCCTGCCGCGCCAGGTCGTCACCAATGACGATCTCGCCCAGCGCGTCGAGACCTCCAACGACTGGATCGTCCAACGCACCGGCATCCGCCAGCGCCACATCGCGGCCGACGACGAGTCGACCCTCTCGCTCGCCACCGCCGCCAGCCAGGCCGCCCTCGCCGACGCGGGCCTGCGCCCCGAAGACATCGACCTGATCATCGTCCCGACGATCTCACCCGAACACCCGCTGCCCGCAACCGCCTGCGAACTCCAGGCCGCACTCGGCTGCGGCCTGATCCCCGCCTTCGACCTGCAGGCCGCCTGCAGCGGCTTCGTCTGGGGGCTGATCTCCGCCGGCCAGTTCATTGAGACCGGCCTCGCCCGCAACATCCTCCTCGTCGGCGCCGAGACCCTCTCGCGCATCACCGACTGGGAAGACCGCGCAACCTGCGTCCTCTTCGGCGACGGGGCGGCCGCGGCCGTGCTCACACCATCCAGCAACCCCGAGCAGGGGATCCTCGCCGCCCGCATGGGCGCCGACGGCGCCCGCGGCAAGGCCATCTGGGTCCCCGGCGGCGGCTCGGCCGAACCCACCTCGCAGAAAACCGTCGACGAGCGCCTCCACTTCATGAAGATGCAAGGCCGCGAGGTCTACAAGTTCGCCGTCCAGCGGATGCAGCAGATCATCCGCGAGACCGCCGACGACGCCGGCGTTGCACTCGCGGACATCAAGGCCGTCATCCCGCACCAGTCCAACGCCCGGATCATCGAGTCGGCCCGCGACAAGCTCGGCCTCGCGCCCGAACAGGTCATCATCAACATCGACCGCTTCGGCAACACCTCGGCCGCCTCGGTGCCGATCGCCTTCCACGAGCTCCGCACCGCCGGCAAGCTCCAACCCGGCGACCTCGTGATGATGGTCGCCTTCGGCGCCGGCCTCACGTGGGGTTCCGTCCTCGCCAGAATCTGACTCGCAAGGATCTCAATCAATGAGCAAGACCGCCGCCATCTTCCCCGGCCAGGGCGCCCAGGTCGTCGGCATGGGCCGCGACGTGGCCGAGCAGTCCGCCGCCGCCCGCGATGTCTTCGCCGCCGCGGACGCGACGCTCGACGCCCCGCTGAGCACCTGGTGCTTCGAAGGACCGGCCGAGCGCCTCAACGCCACCGACGTCCAACAGCCCGCGATCTTCACTACCAGCGTCGCCCTCTACCACGCCGCCGTCGAGAGCCAGCGCATCGATCCGGCTGACTTCGCCGCGATGGGAGGGCTCAGCCTCGGTGAATACACCGCGCTCCACCTCGCCGGCGCGCTCTCGTTCGCCGACGCCCTGAAGCTCGTCCAGCGCCGCGGCGCGCTCATGCAGCAGGCCGCCGAGGCCAACGACGGCGGCATGGTCTCCATCATCGGCGCCGACGAGTCCCAGGTCCTCGCCCTCTGCGACGCCGTCAAGCACGTCGGCCTCGTCGCCCCCGCCAACTTCAACTGCAAAGGCCAGATCGTCATCAGCGGCGATCAGGCCGCCTGCGAAGCCGCCCTCAGCCGCGCCGAAGAGTTCGGCGGCCGCGCGATCCCCCTCAAGGTCGCCGGCGCCTTCCACAGCGCCCACATGCGGCCGGCCGCCGACCAGTTCAAAGAAATCCTCGCCGCGACATCGATCACCACGCCGCAGATCCCCGTGATCGCCAACGTCAATGCCCAGTACCACACCGACCCCACCGCCATCCGCCATTCGCTCTATCAGCAGATCTTCCAGCCCGTCCGCTGGCAGGCCTGCGTCGAGCGCCTGATCGCCGACGGCTGCAACGCTTTCATCGAGGTCGGCCCCAACAAGGTCCTCACCGGCCTGATGCGCAAGATCGACCGCAGCGCCAAGGCCATCAACCTCAGCGCGGCCGGCGACCTCGCCACCGTCCGCTGACCTTCTACGCCACCAGAGGAGAAGCCGCGTGCCGCTTCAAGACCAGATCGCTGTCGTGACCGGCGCCTCCCGCGGCATCGGTCGAGCCATCACGCTCGATCTCGCCGAGCAGGGGGCCAACGTCGTCGCCACTGCCCGCGACGCCGACCGCGTCCGCGGCTGGGCCAGCGACACCCCCTTCGCCGACCGCATCCACGCCGCCGCCCTCGACGTCACCGACGCCGCCGCCCTCAACGCCTTCATCGACGACGTCGTCACCACCCACAGCCGCCTCGACATCCTGGTCAACAACGCCGGCATCACCCGCGACGGCCTCGCCATCAGCCTCGAGGACGAGCAGTTCGACGTTGTCATCCAAACCAACCTCCGCGCCGTCTTCCAAAGCTGCCGCGCCGCCATCCGCCACATGCTCCGCGCCCGCCGCGGCCGCATCATCAACATCGGCAGCGTCAGCGGCCTGATGGGCAACGCCGGCCAAGCCAACTACGCCGCCGCCAAGGCCGGCCTCGTCGGCCTCACCAAGTCGCTTGCCAAGGAAGTCGGCAAGCGCGGCATCACCTGCAACGTCGTCGCCCCGGGCTTCATCGAGACCGACATGACCGCCGCCCTCCCCGACAAGATCACCGCCGGCGTCAAGCAGCTCATCCCGCTCCAGCGCATGGGCCAGCCCCAGGAAGTCGCCCCCCTCGTGACCTTCCTCGCCGGCCCCGGCGCCAGCTACATCACCGGCCAGGTCTTCGTCGTCGACGGCGGCCTGCACACGTAAACCGACCGACCCCGCGGCAGGGGGGTCGCAAATCGATGCCAGCAGGGGAACCCGATGGCCAAGAACGGAATCAAGCGCATCGGCGTGCTCACCGGCGGCGGCGACTGCCCCGGCCTCAACGCCGTCATCCGCGTCGTCACCAAGGCCGCCATCCTCCACCATGACCTCGAGGTCTACGGCATCGAGGACGGCTTCCTCGGCCTGATCGAAGACCGGGTGCACCCCCTCGACCTCGACGCCGTCTCCAACATCCTCACCCAGGGCGGCACCATCCTCGGCACCACCAACAAGTACTCCCCGCGCAACTACACCACCGGCCACGACGCCGACGGCAAGCCGATCGTCTCCGACGTCACCGACCGCGTCGTCGAGAACGTGAAGCAGCGCGGCCTCGACGTCGTTGTCTGCATCGGCGGTGACGGCACCATGAGCGGGGCGGCGCCGCTGATCGCGCACGGCGTCAACATCGTCGGCGTCCCCAAGACGATCGACAACGACCTCATGCACTGCGACCCGACCTTCGGCTTCACCACCGCCGTCCAGACCGCCACCGAGGCCCTCGACCGCGTGCACTCCACCGCCTCCAGCCACCACCGCATCATGATCGTCGAGGTCATGGGGCGCAACGCCGGCTGGCTCGCCCTGCACGCCGGCATCGCCTCCGGCGCCGACGTCATCCTGATCCCCGAGATCCCCTACGACACCCAGGTCGTCATCGACTACTGCGAGGCCCGTTCCAAGGTCGGCAAACGCTTCACCATCATCGCCATCGCCGAGGGCGCCCACCCCGCCGGCGGCCAGCAGGTCGTCGACCGCATCGTCCACGAAAGCGCCGACCAGATCCGCCTCGGCGGCGTCAGCACCGTCCTCGCCGATGACATCTCCGACGCCACCCACAAGGAGACCCGCGCCGTCATCCTCGGCCACATCCAGCGCGGCGGCACCCCCGTCGCCTTCGACCGCGTCCTCGCCATGCAGTACGGCTACGCCGCCATCGAGCTCATCGCCGCCGGCCGTTACAACGAGGTCGTCGTCGCCCAGGACGGCAAGATCACCTCCGTCCCCCTCACCGCCGTCGCCGACCGCCAGCGCACCGTCCCCCTCGACCACCCGCTGCTCGACACCGCCCGCTCCGTCGGCACCTGCCTCGGCGAGGCCAAGCGCCGCTGAGTCCCGCGCCACCACCCCACGCTGGCCACCCCCTGGACACGTCGGTTAATCTGCGACCAGCGCACGAAATACGACGCGGCCGCGGAAGGAGCCGCCCGCGCTCACGACCCACGCTGAGGAACCTATCCATGTCCGGAAACCTGTGCGAACACTGCGTCGGCTACTGCTGCCGCCACATCGCGCTGCCGATCGATAAGCCCACCGAACGCAGCGACTTCGACGACATCCGCTGGTACCTCCTCCACGAGGGCGTCTCCGTCTTCGTCGAGGACGGCGACTGGTACATCCATGTCCAGACCACCTGCCGCCACCTCCAGCCCGACTTCCGCTGCGGCATCTACGCCACCCGCCCCCAGATCTGCCGCGACTACACCACCGACAACTGCGACTACCACTCCGGCGACTACGGCTGGGAAGCCCACTTCACCGCCCCCGAACACCTCGACGCCTACCTCAAAGAGAACTTCCCCCGCAAAACCCGCCGCCAACCCGCCGCCACCGGCAACGGCCGCCAGAACGCTCAGCCGCGCAAAAAGAAAACCGGCCGCCAGCGTCAAAAGCACAACACGGGCATCCGCGTCCGCCTCAAGCGCCGCCGCAACCCCGACCTCCACTACAACACTCCCGACACCGACCGCGCCGGCGTCGCGCTCCCGGTGCTCGGAGCCCTGCGATGAAGCTGCAATCCCCGCCCGGGATGCGCGACTTCTACCCCGAGGACATGCGCCGCCAAAACTGGCTCTTCGACCAGTGGCGCCGCGTCTCCGAAAGCTTCGGCTTCTCCGAATACGAAGGCCCCATCTTCGAGTACCTCGCCCTGTACCAAGCCAAGAGTGGCCCGGGTATCGTCTCCGAGCTCTTCAACTTCGAGGACCGCGGTAACCGCCGCTTCGCCATCCGCCCCGAGATGACCCCCACCCTCGCCCGCATGGTCGCCGCTCGCGCCAACGCCCTCCCGCGCCCCATCAAGTGGTACAGCCTCCCCCGCATGTGCCGGGCCGAACGACCCCAGCGCGGCCGCCTCCGCGAATTCTTCCAGTGGAACATCGACATCCTCGGCATCGACGACGTCCTCGCCGACGCCGAGGTCATCGCCGTTGCCGCCAGCTTCCTGCAGCGCGTCGGCCTCTCCCCCGACGACGTCGTCATCCGCGTCAGCGACCGCCACCTCGCCGCCGCGGCGCTCCGCTCAGTCGGTGTACCCGAAGAGTCCCTCCCGACCGCCTTCCAGCTCGTCGACCGCTTCGACAAGCTCGCCGAAGCCGACTTCGCGAAGGCGTGGGACGAAGGCCTCCCCGACACCATCGCCGCCACCACCATTGCCAAGCTGCTGACCGAGACCTCGCGGGCCGACTGCATCGCCCAGGCCGCCCGCCTCGATCCCGCCGGCGAGCAGGTCGCCGCCGACTTCGACCAGCTCTGGCGCCACCTCGCCGCCTTCAACGTCGCCGAGTATTGCGAATTCGACCTCCGCACCGTCCGCGGCCTCGCCTACTACACCGGTCCCGTCTTCGAGGTCTGGCTCCGCAGCGGACAGCTCCGCGCGCTCTTCGGCGGCGGCCGCTACGACAACCTCACCGAGATCCTCGGCGGCCCGCGCGTCACGGGCGTCGGCTTCGGCGCCGGCGACGTGCCGATCCTCGAAGCCCTCGCCGCGCTCGACCGCCTGCCCGAAACCGAGGACCACCTCGACGTCTTCGTCATTGACGCCGCCGGCGAGCATTTCCCCGCCGCGCTCGACATCGTCAACCAGCTCCGCGCGGCCGACATCCGCGCCGACTTTTCCTACAAGCGCCAGAACGTCGGCAAGCAGCTCAAGCAAGCCACCGGCAGGGGGGCCCGCTACGCCGTCATCGTCGGCCAGGAGCTCGTCACCGACCACGCCGTCGCTCTCAAGAACCTCACCACCGGCGAGCAGTCCCTAACCCCCATCAACCAACTACCCGAATATTGCCGCCAAAGCCACTCATAGCTCATCCATTTGGTTCCTGCGAAGTTTCCGCGTCGATCTTATTCAGACTCGTACTAATCAGGCCCCGCCCGCTAGAGGGTGGAGCGGCCGTCCCGGCCGCCAACGAACGCCACCTGACTACCGTGCCCGTACCACGGCCATCTTGGCCATGGTCGAGTGGCCACCCGCGGCCGC
>CAZCKC010000064.1:17754-18864 GCA_964499235.1 uncultured Planctomycetales bacterium
GCCGCTGGCTAACGTCGACCCAGCTAGGGCATAGCAGCAACCACGCTCCGCGCCCAACGGAAATGTAGCGACCGGGCTCTGCACCGGTCGGGTTCGACCGGCGGAAACCCTTGACAGCCTGATTACCGTGCCTGGGCCACGGCCATCTTGGCCGTGGTCAAGTGGCAGCCCACGCACCCAACGCCAAAAGCCGCCGCCGACTGTCCTGCGGCTGCCTGGCGGCGACCAACCATGAACGTGCACCGATCACCCTGGATCCGTGACGCAGCCACAGGGTGGCGGGGGCGTCACGGCCGCCCGCATCCCGCCGACTGAGCAGGGCAGCGCGCCATTCCGGCATCCCGGCCGCGCAGCGTTGCGCAGCCGCACCGCGGGCCGCAGGCCAAGGAATCGCGTAACGTCCGATAACATATATTATGTTGCATAGGGATAGGGCGCAGGCTAAACCGGGGATCGTGACCTTCCAAACGGTCAATCCCCGCCCCCTCCCAATTCGCCGCGAATTGAATCCACCCCCGATCCCTACCGCCGCCGCTCACGCTCCGACTGCAGCCGCTGCTGCTCAATCTGGTCCCGCATGATCCCGTAGTCAAACGCGGCCTGCATCTCCAACGCCCGGTCCGACCGGTCCCACACGTACACCACCATCCGCCGCGCCGCCGCGTCCATCACCAGCACGCCTTCCTGGTTCTGTGACAGCCGCACGGTGCTCAGGTGGTAGTCCCCGCCGGCCGCGTTCATCGCCTCCGCATACGCCGGCGGCGCCGTCCGCACCAGCAGAAAACCCACCAGCAGAATGCACGCCGTCACGCTCAGGATCCCGATCGCAAACAGCTTGCCGTCAACTCGGCCGCTCTCGTTTGTCGTTTGCATGCCAGCTACTCCTGGTTCCGGAAGTCGAGTTCCAGGTTCCGCGAGCCGGCCGGGGTGAACTGCACCTCGTCGCTCGACCGCCGCTGCGTGTAGAAGATGTGCAGAAACCGCGACTGCTGGTCCAGCAGGAACACCCCGTCCTGGCCCGACTGGATCTCGGCCGTTACCACCAGGAAGTTGCCGCTCAGCGGCGCCGTCTGCTGGGCGAACGCCCGCTGCGGCTCGACCACCGACACC
>CAZCKC010000065.1:0-13953 GCA_964499235.1 uncultured Planctomycetales bacterium
GCTGGAGCCGAAGCGGGCTTCGTCGAGCGGCAGCGCGGGGTCCTCGTCCGGCAGCCCGTCGCCATCGGCGTCGGCGGTCAGGCGCAGCGTGCCGTAGTCGAAGCGGAGCCAGTTCATCGGATCGACGCGGCGGCAGAGAAAGGCGTTGCAATCCCAGTGCTCGCCGTAGCGGCCGACGTGGACGGTGGCATCGGGGTGGTTCAGCCACCAGTCACCCATGCCGGAGCCGGCAAAGTAGGAGTCGAGCTGGTGGCCCCACTCGTGGGCCATCAGCCAGCTCTGGCCGTGGTTCCAGAGGGCGTAGCCGCTGTAGCCAAAGGTCGTGAAGCCGCCGCCGCTGACCATGCCGAGGTCGTCGCGGATCTCGGGATCGAAGTCGTCGGTGGCGTGGATGACGACGAGGCTGTGGTCGCTACTGATCGGCTCGAGGCCGCGCTGCACGCGGGCGCGGTTGACGAGTTGGCGGCCGTTGCTGGGCGTGATCCAGCCGCCGTCGACGGGGCCAATCTCCTCGTCGATGACCATGTAGCTGAACTGCTTGTTGAGGATCGCGTGGCTGTTGATCCAGTAGAACTGGCGATCGGGGGCGAGCTCGTCCTCGAGGCGGGCGATGACGGCGTTGGGATCGGCGTCGAGCTCGACGACCTCGGAATCGATGCGGGCGCGAGCGATGACGGCCACCAGCACGGGCATGTCGATGACGTACTTCTTGCCGGCCGGCGGCTTGGGCGGCAGGTAGTAGGTCTCGAGGTTGGCGTGCTCGGCCGGCCAGACGGGGCAGATCGGTTCCGGCTGGCGGACGACGATGCGGTCGTCATGCTCTTCGCTGGTCTCGGTGTTGATGCTGGTGACGACGCTGCCGTCGACCTGGGTCATGGTGAGCTTGACGCCGCCGCCTTCGAGCCAACCGAACTTCGGCATCTCTTCCACGAAGTTCACGGGCAGGACGAGCGTGCGGTCCATGGCCGGGTCGATGACGAAGAACCGGTCACCGGGGCCCTGCGTGGCGATGACCTTGTCGGACATGTCGCCGAGGGCGTGGCCGAGGAAGACGTTGAGCGAGCGGCCGGCGACGCTCAGCACGCGGAGGGCGCCGGCGGCGCGGTAATACTCGTGGGTGCCAGCGAGCAGGAGGTTCCCGTCGTTGGTGAACTGCACGTGGTCGGGCATCGGCAGCCACGGGCCGTTGTTGACCCACTTGAGCATGCTTGATTCGGCGTCGTAGCGGTAGAGGACGTAGGTGAGGTTCTCGCGGTCGGTGACGACGATCAGCCCGTCGTCGCGGACGGCAATGCCGCGGGGCTGCTTGAACTTGCCGCTGCCGGCAGGATCGGGTCGGTCGTAGGCGTTGACGCCGCCCGACTCGCCGAAAGCCAGCAGTTGGTTGCCATCGGCGGAGAAGACGCGAACGCCGGGAATGCTGGGATCGGTGACGTAGAACCGACCGGCACTGTCGACCGCGAGGCCGGCGCCCTGCATCTCGGGCTGGTGGATGACGGGGCCGTCGCCGACGACCGCCAGGTCTTCGCTGAAGCGGTAGATGGTCGTGCCGTCGCCGAGCAGGGCATAGAGGTACCCCGGGGCGTCGGGGCCGGCCTGCGGGCCTTCGGCCAGGGCGACGGGGCCGAGCGAGCGGCCGGGCCATTTGGGAAGGGCTTCGGCCTCGAAGCGATTAAGGATCTCGCCGTTGCGATCGAGGCTGACGAGTAGCTCGGGGGCGTTGCGGAGGATCGTGACCTGGCGGGGGTTGCCCTGGGCGTCGACGACGCGGCTGAAGAGGCTGGGCGCGGTGAGGCCGGCGAGCTCGTCGGAGCGAGCCGGACGCACGGTGAAGGCGGTGATGCGATGGGCGCCGCCGCTGGTCTGCATGGCGACATAGCCGTCGGGGCTGGAACTCATGAGGTTGGTCGCGACGCGCTGGCCGTCGTGATAGACGTTGAAGGCGAGCTTGGCGGGGTCAAAGGCGATGGCGAGTTCCTGCTCCCCGGCGACATCGGGTATGTGGACGTCGCCGCCGTACTCGAACGTTCCGCCGCGGGAGAACTGGCCCCAGAGCACGCGGCCGCCGGGGTCGCAGCGGACGAGCGTGCCGCCGCCGATGTCGTCCGGGGCGGTCATCCCGAAAACGAGTCCGCCGCCGTTGAAGCCGCCGGTGGGCTCGAAGCGGATGGAGACGTAGACGGGGCCCTGGGTTTCGAGGGGCAGGCCGGCGATGCAGTCGTAGTCGGCACTGGCCTGGCGGACGGCGCCGGGGACGAACTGCCAGTCGCCCTGGATGATCTTCCACGGGCCGCGTTCGCCGGCCTCAAATTCAGTGGTGAAGGGGCTGTTGACGGCGGCTTGCACGCTGGTGGCGAGGAGGATGATGGCACTCGCCAGGGGCGCGTAGATGGTCATACGTGTTTCGCTCCTGTTGTAACTGGCTTTGAACTTCCAATTGCGGTAACACCCCGCGGCTGGCGAAGCGTCGTGATCGCGGCGACGAGCCCGCGCGGCTGGCTGGATCTCATGGGGGCCCGCTGCTGAGCGCGGGGCGCTCGGTCGCGAAGTCACGCTCCGCGGCCGGCCAGGACCAAGCATAGACCCCTGCGGCGCCGATGGCGGCGGCGGCGGCCAGGATCGCGATCAGCAGCGCGACCGTCGGCAGCAGCCCCTCCTCACCGAGGCCCTCCCCGTAAAGGATTGCCGCGACGATCCCGCCGACCAGGGCGGCGAGCAGCAACGCTCCGATCACGACCGCGGCGCGGCCTCGGATCGAGCGGCCGCCGGGCACGGGCATAACCTGGGCAAACGCACCCTGCACGCCAACGAGAGCAAGCTGAGCGAGCAGCCCGAAACCGATGGCAATGCCGGTGACGGTGGCGACTGCCTGCCAGGGTTCGCCCGGAAGCAGGTGCTCGTAGAAGTCGCGCGCGAGGAGGCCGAAAAGGGCCCCGAGCGCTAACGGCGAGTAATAGGTCCAGCGATTCATTCGTCCCTACGGATTCCCGTCTGCGAGTTTCCTGGAAAGATGATACCATGCTCCGCTTGGCCTGCCGAGCGGACCGGCGGGTCGGTGAACGCGGTCAACAGCGGCCAGGAGAGCCACGCGATGGAGACGGTGGCGGTCGTCGGCGCGACGGGGGCAGTCGGCCAGGAGTTCCGCGCGCTGTTCGCGGAGCGGCGCTTTGTGGCTCGGCGGTGGAAGCTGCTGGCGTCGGCGCGGTCGGCGGGCAAGGAGATCCCCTGGCTGGACGGCCCGGCGAAGGTAGAACCGCTCACGGACCATGTCTTGGCGGACGTGGAGTTGGCGTTTTTCTCCGCTGGCGGGAGCGTGAGCAAGGAGTTCGCGCCTCGCGTGGTCGAAAATGGCGGGATTGTGATCGACAACTCGTCGGCGTTTCGGATGGATCCGGAGGTCCCGCTGGTGGTACCGGAGGTCAATCCGGAGGATGCGCGGCAGCACCAGGGGATCATTGCGAACCCGAACTGCTCGACGATCATCATGCTGGTGCCGTTGTGGCCACTGCATCAGCGGAGCGGCATCAAGCGGGTGGTGGTGGACACGTACCAGGCGATCAGCGGGGCAGGGGCGCGGGCGCTGGCAGAGCTGGAGCAGCAGACGCGCGAGGTCCTCGACGGCAAAAAGCCGACGCGAGAGGTGTTGCCGCACGCCTGCGCGTTCAACGTTTTCAGCCACAACACGGAAATCGGGACGGACGGGCTGAACGTTGAAGAGCGAAAGATGGTGCTCGAGACGCGGAAGATCTTTCATGCCGCGAACCTGCAGATTGCACCGACGTGCATGCGGGTGCCGGTGCCGCGGGCGCACACCGAGGCGCTGACGGTGGAGTTCGAGCGGCCGCTGCCGGAGGCGGAGGCGCGGGAGCTGCTCGCGGCCGCCGCGGGGGTCGAGGTGGTCGATGACCGGGCCGCGAACCGCTTTCCGATGCCGATCGAGGCGACGGGGCGGGACGCGATCCTGGTGGGTCGGATCCGGCAGGACCCGACGGTCCCGGACCAGCGGGGGCTGCAGTTCATCTGCTGCGGGGATCAGCTCCGCAAAGGCGCCGCGCTCAATGCCGTGCAGATCGCGGAGCTGCTTAGATGCTAGCGAACGGGCAGGATCCGGGGCCGCAGTTCGGCTGGGTCGGCGAGATGACGCGATTGGTGCCGCTGGAGCGCGACAAGCACCTTGAGAACTGCGTCCGCTGGATCAACGATCCCGAGGTCACCGAGAACACGCTGATCGGGGATTTTCCGCTGACCGTCGCGGGCGAGGAAGCGTGGTTCGATGCGTTCGCGCGTAACTGGGACCAGCGGGCGGCGGAGCAGGTGATCTTCGCGATCGAGACGCGGGCGGGCGAGCACATCGGCTTGGCGGGGATCCACAAGATCAACTATCGCTATGGCGAGGCGTGGACGGGCACGCTGATCGGGCGGAAGGACTTGTGGGGCAAGGGGTACGCCACGGACGCCGTGACCACGCGGACGCGTTACGCGTTCGACGTGCTCGGGCTGCGGTTCTTGTGCACCGAGGTTTTTCATGACAACCCGGCCATGCAGCGGGTCCTCGCGAAAGCCGGATTTCAAGAGGTTGGGCGCATCCCGCGGCGGACGTGGAAGCGTGGCCGGTATCGCGACGTCCTGATCTACTGGCTGGACCGGGAGGGCTGGGCGGCTCACGGGCGGGCGGCCAGCAGCGGCGACAAGTCATAAGATGAGAATGGTCGGTTGATTCGGCAGTCCCCGGCACTGGAGAGGCGCTTGGCGCGGACCGCGTTCATCTTGATCGTGGTGGCAGATGAGCCCGCGGGGGAAGCGCTGCGCGAGCAGTTGCGGGAGCAGGCCGGCCATTCGTGCCGGGTGGTGGACAACCTGGCCGAAGCCCGCGAATCGATCGAGTCGCGGACGCCGGACGTGGTGGTGGCGGAGGCGGCGCTGGACGGGCGGGCGACGGCGCCGGAGCTGGCGCCGCTGCTGGATCGGCTGGCGCCGGATGCGAGCCTGCTGATCATCGGTGACAGCCCGAAGCCGGCGCAGCAGAAGCGGATCGAGCTGCTGATCCTGCCGCCGCGTGACAACCTCGAGCAGCTGGTGGAGCCGATTCGGCGGGCGGCGGAGAAGGCGGTCGGGCGGCGCGAGGACCGGCTGCTGGCGGAGACGGTGGCCGATCGGCCGGTGCCCCACTTCGAGGGCATCGTCGGCGAATCGGTGGCGATGCGGAACATCATCGAGCGGATTCGCAAGGCGGCCCGGAACAAGCTGACGGTGCTGATCCTGGGTGAGACGGGCACGGGCAAGGATCTGATCGCCGAGGCGATTCACAAGCGCTCGGACCGGGCGGGCAAGCCGTTGCTGCCGCTGAACTGCGCGGGGCTGAACGACAACCTGCTGGAGAGCCAGCTCTTCGGGCACGTGAAGGGCGCGTTCACTGGCGCGGTGAGCGACCGCAAGGGCTATTTCGAGGCGGCGGACGGCGGCACGCTCTTTCTGGACGAGATCGGCGACATGCCGCTGACCATGCAGGCGAAGCTGCTGCGGACGCTGGAGCGGCGGGAGATCACGCCCGTCGGCTCGACGGAGATCCGGCGGGTGGACGTGCGGCTGATCGCGGCGACCAACGTCGATCTTTTCCAGCGGGTCGAGGAACACGAGTTTCGCGAGGATCTCTTCTACCGGCTCAACCAGTGGGTGATCCGGGTACCGCCGCTGCGGGAACGGCGCACCGATATCCCGCTGCTGGCGATTCACCTGCTGCGGCGGGCGAACGAGCTGCACGGCACGCGGGTGACCGGCTTCTCGAACGAGGCGCTGGAGAAGCTGACCGAGTACGCCTGGCCGGGCAACGTCCGTGAGCTGATGAACTTGATCGAATCGCTGGCGGTCGAGATCGAGGACCGCCAGATCAGCGCCACCGACCTGCCGCCGCGGATCCTCGGCCCGCGCGACATCGTGCCCGCCGCCGCCGGCAACATGGTCGGGCTCACGATGGCGCAGGTCGAGCGGATGATGATCGAACGGACGCTCCAGGCGACGCAAGGCAACCGCGAGCAGGCGGCGAAGATGCTCGACATCGGCACGCGGACGCTTTACCGCAAGCTCAAGGAATACGACCTGCAATAGGTTTGCGCGCGCGGGCCCGCTGTCGACTGCGGCTCAGCGGGCGCCCGGCGCGGCGCGGGTCTCGCGGAGGGCTTTGATGCGCTCGGCGACCGCGGGTTTCAGCGGATCGCCGGGGTCGAGCTGCGCAACGAGGGCTTGGTAGAGGCGCAGCGCTTCCGCGTACTCGTCGTTGTGGACGAGCACCTCGGCAAGGTTGACGCTGGCCTCGAAACTGGTGGGCGCGAGGGCGACGGCCTTGCGGGCGTGCACCAGGGCGTCTTCGGCGTCGACGCCGGCGAGGACCGTCGCCAGGTTCGTGTGCATCTGCCAGTTGTCGGGGTCGACGACGAGCAAGCGGCGGACGTGGTCGGCCGCGTCGGGCGCGTTGCGCGCCAGCGCGATGCGGGCCCGCGCGTCGAGCAGCCCGCGGTGGTTTGGCCACCGGGCGAGCGCGGCCGCGGCCACCTCCTCGGCCCGCGCCAGCGACCCGGTCGAGAGCAGCACGCGCGCGAGCGTCACGTGTTGCGCGGGGTCATCGGGGTCCTGGGCGACGGCATCCGCGGCCTCCGCTGGCGTGGTGGCCAGGCCATGTTGCTCGTTGAGAGTTTGCAGCATGCGCCGGTAGTTGGGGTTGAGGCTGCCGAGCTGGGCGGCACGCGCGAGCAACAGGCGCGCCTGTTCGACGTCACCGCGAAAGAGCTCGAGCCAGCCACGGCTCGCGATGGCGGCGGGGTGCTGCGGGAAACGCTCCAGGACATTTGCGAGGACGCGCTCGGCTTCGGTCAGGATCGCGTCGCGGGCGGGCGAGGGCGGCAACTCGGCCGCCTGGCGGAGCTGCGCGTCGGCGTGGAGCGTGTTCAGGTGAATGTCGGCCGGGTAGGCGCGGGCATCAACACGGAAGAGGACCTGGTTGGAGGACCAGTCGGTCGATCGGATCGCACTGCGAACGCCCAGAGCGACGAGCAGCGCCACGCCGACCACCCGGAGCAGGCGGACGGTGCTGGCCGGCGTCGTCGCCGACCAACTCAGGCGGCGGTAGGCGGCCAGCGCGCCGGCCGCGAGCAGCGCGGAAACGAAGACCGACGGCCAGTAGAGGAAGCGCTCGGCCAGCGTGACGCCGATCTCGACAAAGACCTGCGACAGCAGCAGGTAGCTGGCGAGCGTCAGCGTGGTCAGCAGGGCGACCACGCGCCACGGACGGGACTTTCGCAGCCAGCCCGACAGCGCGACGCCCGCGGCGAGCAGCGCGAGGCCGCCGACGGCCGTCATCGCGGTTGGGCCGGCTGCCGGGTCGATCAGTTCGGCGCCATAGTTCGCGCTCAGCTGGGCCGGAACGAGCATCAGGCGGACGTAGTGTCCGAGGACCATTAGCACGCCGTTAAGCCACGCCCAACCGTCGAGCCCAATCAAGGGGTTCATGTAATACACCGGCGGCGTGGTTCGGATCAGGTTGCCGTCCAGCGCGAAGTACCGGGCCGGCAGGTAGAGCGCGACCGGGACGGCCAGCAACGCGGCGTGCCCGAGCCACCAGCGCCAATCGCCGCGCTCGAAAGGCCTTCGCCAGAGCAGCACCAGCAGCGCGATCGGGCCGTACGAGATCGCGGACTCCTTCGTGAACATCGCCGCGGTGAACGCGAGCAACGCCACCCCACCGCGCCGCAGGCTCGGGGCGCCGGCCGGCGGCAGCAGCGCGAGCAGCCCGAGCAGCGCGAAGATCGTCATCTGGATCTCGGCGCGGCCGACGCTGTTCGAGACCGCCTCAACGTGGACCGGGTGCACCGCGAAGATCAGGGCGGTCATCAGCGCCAGAACAGGCTCATGGAGGAGGCGGCGGACGAACGCGTAAACCAGCAGGCTTGCGGCGACGTGCAGCAGCAGGTTGGTGAGCAAAAAGGCGGCCGGTTGGAGCCCGTGAACCGCGACGTTCAGCGCGAACGTCGTCATCGTCAGCGGGCGGTAGAGGAGGTCGAGGCGCTCGGCCAGCGGGCTGTCGGCCGCCCGGGACCCTTCCCACCAGTGCGTCGTCCAGATGTCGGTGAAGCGGGCGAGGTCGTGGACCCTAGGGTTCTCGGCGATCAGCCAGGAGTCGTCGTAGACGAACTCGCTGACCGTGAACACGCCCGGGAGCAAAGCGAGCAACGCCACCAACGCGACGGCGGCCAGATGCCGGGGCGTCAGCGCCCGTCTCCCGCCGAGGCTGAACCCCTCGTCAGGCGGCGAGACGGCGGCGCGAGATGCAGGGAATTGGCTCATGACGATCAGGGCTGCGAGCGCCGCGGTGGCTGGTCGTCGGCGACCGCGGCCGCACCGGCGGCGAAACGGCGACGCGATGCCAAGATTACTCGGTGCCGAACTGGGGTGGCGGCGGCGAAGCCGTCTGGTCGGCGTTCGGCTTTTCCGGGGGTGTGGCGGGCGCGTCGAGCTTTTGCTTCAGCATGCGGCCGACCTTGAACTTCACGGTTCGCTTGCGCGGGACGGGGACGCGTTCGAGGGTCTTGGGATTCTGAGCGATGCGCGCGGCGCGTTCGCGGACCTCGAAGACGCCGAAGTCCCGGAATTCCAGACGGTTACCGTCGCCGAGCTCCGCGACGATCTCATCAAGGAAGCCCTGGATCACTTGCTTGACCACCACCCGTTTCTGGTTGGTCTGCTCAGCAATCCGATCCACCAGGTCTTTCTTGGTCACCGTCTCCATCACACTCCCCGAGGTTGCGGATCGTGCCCGCACTGTTTCGGCTTCGCGTTCGCTCGGCAACGGGTCGTAAATGCCCCACTGGCAACAAGCTATGCTATGAGATGCCCCCCACGCCATCAAGCAGGATTCGGGAGTTCTTCATCGGTAAGTTGGCTTGACACAGACAGTTAGCGCGCGCAGGCCGGGCCTGGCAAGGGGGAGGGTGCGCTGGCTGCCTGCCGGGGACACGCGACCGCACCACCGGCGGGGCCCGCTCAGGTGCCGGACCGCTGGCGGCCGCCGCGGGTGGATTTCTTCCGGCGTTGCTTCTTGGGTTTCGCGCGGCGGGCGTTCGAGCGTTTCGCCTGGGGCTTCAGGTCGGGGATGGCGTGGGCGAGGACCTCGTCGACGGTCTCGACCAGCTCGAAGTCGAGCTCCTCGCGGATGAAGGCGGGCACCTCGGCCAGGTCGTGCGTGTTCTGCTTGGGCAGCAGGACCGTCTTGACCCCGGCGCGGTGGGCGGCGAGCACCTTCTCCTTGATACCGCCGACAGGCAGCACGCGGCCGCGAAGCGTGACCTCGCCGGTCATCGCAACCGACGGATCGACGGGCAGTTGCGCGAACATTGAGACGAGGGCGGTGGTCATCGCGATGCCGGCGGAGGGACCGTCCTTCGGCACGCCGCCGGCTGGGACGTGGATGTGGACGTCGGTCTTGGGGACCTGGTCCACGTCGATCTGCCAGCCGCTGCCCCGCGCGCGGACGAGCGAGAGGGCGGCCTGGGCGGACTCGCGCATCACGTCGCCGAGCTGACCGGTGACGGTGAAGTTCCCCTTGCCCGGCATGCCGATGACCTCGAGGAACATGATCTCGCCACCGACGGGGGTGTAGGCGAGGCCGGTGACGACGCCGGGCGAGGCCTTGCGGAGCGCGGTCTCGCGCTCGAATTTGGCGGGGCCGAGGAAGTCAGGGACGTGCTCGGGCTTAACGCGTAAGGCGACCTTTTTTTCGCCGCGGGCGACCTTGGCCGCCAGCCCGCGACAGACCGTGCCGATGGCGCGCTCGAGGTTGCGGACGCCGGCCTCGCGCGTGTAGTTCTCGATGATGAGCTGGAGGGCGCGTTTGTCGAAGCGGGCCTTGGTCTTCTTGAGGCCGTTGCTTTCGAGCTGGCGCGGAACGAGGTAGCGGCGGGCGATCTCGAGCTTCTCCTCGGTGGTGTAGCCCGGCAGCGCGATGACCTCCATGCGGTCCTTCAACGGCGGCGCGACGGGATCCATGTAGTTGGCGGTCCCGATGAAGAGCACACGCGACAGGTCGAACGGCACGTCGAGGTAGCGGTCGGTAAAGGTGTGGTTCTGCTCGGGGTCGAGCACCTCGAGCAGCGCCGAGGCCGGGTCGCCGCGAAAGTCCGTCCCGAGCTTGTCGAGCTCGTCGAGCATGATGACGGGGTTGCGGGTGCCGGCCTTGCGGATCTCCTGCACGAGGCGGCCGGGGATCGCGCCGATGTAGGTCCGGCGGTGGCCGCGGATGTCGGCCTCGTCGCGGACGCCGCCGAGGGCGATGCGGATGAACTTGCGGCCGAGGGCGCGGGCGATCGAGAGGCCGAGGGAGGTCTTACCGACGCCGGGGGGGCCGGCGAAGCAGAGGATCGGGCTCTTGCCGGAGGGGTTGAGCTTGCGGACGGCGAGGTATTCGAGGACGCGCTGCTTGATCTTGGTGAGGCCGTGGTGGTCCTCGTTGAGGATGCGCTCGGCGCGGTCGAGGTCGAGCTGGTCGTCGGTCTCGCTGTTCCAGGGCATGTCGATGAGCCAGCCGACGTAGTCGCGGGCGACGCCGAACTCGGGCGAGCTCTGCGGGATGCGGGCGAGGCGGTCGAGCTCGCGCTGGGCTTCGGTTTCGACCGCAGCGGGCATCTTGGCGTCGGCGACGCGCTGGCGGAGCTCGGCCAGCTCGCCTTCCAGCGAGTCGGTTTCGCCGAGCTCCTTTTGGATCGCGCGGAGCTGTTCCTGGAGGAAGTACTGCCGCTGCGTCTTGTCGATCTGGCCGCGGACGTCGGTCTGGATCTTCTTGGAGAGCTGGAGCAGGTCGAGCTGGTTGTTGAGCGAGAGAATGACCTTGCGGAGGCGCTCCTGGACAGCGAAGGTTTCGAGCAGCTCCTGCTTTTGGACGACGCCGAGCGAAAGGTTGGCGGCGAGGAAGTCGGCGAGCGGGCCGGGCTTGTCGATGTTGGCGAGCATCGTCCGCGCTTCTTCGGGGACGTTGGGGCTGAGCTCGATGACCTGCTCGGCGGTGCGGCGGGCGTTGAGCGCGAGCGCCTCGGTCTCCCGCGAGGCCGCTTCAGTATCTTCATGCGGCGCGATCCGCGCGACCCAGAAGGGATCGGTGGCGACGAACTCGACGAGACCGGCGCGGGCGACGCCGTGCACGAGCAGGCTGTTGCCGCCGTCGGGCATGCGAAGAAGCTTGAGGACGCGGGCGACCGTGCCGACGCGGTAGACGTCGTCAATGCCGGGGTCCTCGGTCTCTTCGGCCCGCTGGGTGAAGGTGGCGACCATGCGGTTGCCGGCCAGGACGCTGTCGATCAGGCGCTGCGACTTCTCGCGGCCGATCATCAGCGGGACGACCGTCCCGGGAAAGACGACGACGTTGCGGACGGGGAGAACGGGGACCTCTTCCGGCACCCCGCCTTCGGTGTCGTGCTCGGTGACGACGCCGGGCGTGGCGGCGGGCTCACCGTCGTCGGTGGCCGGCGGGTCGTCGGTCGAACGGCCCTGTTTCAGGTCGTCGTCTTGGGCAGATGAATCCATAGGAAACCTTTGTGATACTCTGCGTCCACCCGTTGCGTGTCGACCGCGCTGGGCAGGTCGAACTCGCGCCGAAAGGGACCTTCGTCAATTTCCATGATGTGCACGCGGCAGCCTTCGGCCGTGCTGTGAGGTTGCGGGCGTCCGCGGCGGCCGGAGACGAGCAGGCGCTGCGGCGTCTGGCATTCGACACGGACGTCCTCGCGGCCGACGCCGGCGAGTTCCATGCAAATCTCGAAGCTGGTGGGGGTCTCGTAGACATTGGTTGGCGGCTGCCACGTGCCCGAGCGGCGGAACTGCACGAACTTGCGCTCGCGCATTGCCTCCATCAGGCGTTGGATGTTGCCGGACCAGTCGTCGAGGCTCTGGCCTTCGGTAAAGCGGTGCAACATGACGTGATCTACCTGGGCGGATACGAGCGGCGTCTCGGGCCGTCGCCGGTGGCGGACCGATAACGTGTTTTATCATATGGGGGCGGCGCGGGCGACGGTGAGAAATGGACTGCACGCGATTCTCGCGCCGGGCCCAGGCACTGCCGGCTGATAGCAGGGGCGTCAGGGAGCAATGGTGACTACGCCGCCCTGGCGGAGCGTCAGCGGTAGTGCTTTACGCTGGCCGCGAACCGTGAGGTGAAACTGCGCCAGGCCGCTGACGGGCCTGCCGTCGACCGCGGTGACGACGTCGCCGGACGCGAGTCCGGCCTGGGCGGCGTCCGTGCCCGGTCGGACCTCGACGACGAGGATGCCGCGAGGCTGCGCGTCTTCGAAGGTCACGACCTTTTCCTGCGCGATCTCGCCGAACTTGATCCCGCGCCAGAGCAAGGCTCCGCCGCGGAGCCAGCCGACCCGCAGCAGGTCACGCCGGCCGACGGTCGCGGTGAGGTCGAGGCGGCGACCGTCGCGCTGGACGGTGACCGCGACAGGCTGGCCGACGGGCTGACGGCCGACGCGGTGCGCGAAGCTGAGGGCGTCTTCGACCGGCTCGCCGTTCAAGGTGGCGACGATGTCGCCGACCTGGATGCCGGCTCGGGCGCCGGGGCCGCCGGCTTCCACGCTCGTGACGAGCGGACCGCGGGATGTCGGCTGGGGGTCGTCCGTGGCAAGGTCGCGGACCGCGAGCCCGAGGTAGCCATACTCAATCTCACGTCCTGCCAGGAGATCTTCGACGAGGGCAACCCGTTCGGTGGTCATGGGGATCGCAAAGCCGACGCCGCCGTCGGAGCCGGCCCGCACATAGACCGCGGCGACGATGCCGATGACCTCGCCGCGGATGTTGAAGAGCGGCCCCCCCGAATGTCCCGGATTGATCGCGGCGGTGGTCTGGAGCATGTCGACGTAATTGCGGTCGTCTTCACGACCCAGGCCGGGCAGGCGGCGGCCGAGGTTGGAGAGGACCCCGGTCGAGACGCAGGCGTTGCCATCGTTGCCAAGGCCGTAGGGATTTCCAACCGCGATGGTCCAAATACCGCGACGGACGGTCTGCCAGTCGGCCCAGCGAACGGACTGAAGGCCGGCGCGGTCGACATGGATAATGGCGAGGTCGCTGCGGGGGTCGCTGGCGGTGAGGCGGGCGGTGCGCTGCTGGCCGTCGTGGAAGTTGACCTGGATCGAGCGGGCGTTCTGCACCACATGCTCGTTGGTCAGGATGTACCCGTCGGAGCGGACGATGCAGCCGCTGCCGTTGACGACGACGTACTGATCGACGTCGGCGGTGGTTTCGACGGCATGCGTGGGGATGACGCGTTCGACACGGATCCCGACGACGGCCGGTGCCACACGCTCGGTCAGCGCCGTGAAGGCGGCCTCGAGCTCAGCAAGGCGGTCGAGCGAAACGTCGCCGGCGTGCCCGAAGCGACCGTCGAGCGCGACGCTCGCCGACGCCATGCGCGGCGCGCCGGGCTGGTTGCTCCAGAGCGTTAGCGCGGCCGCAACAACGGCCACGAGCCCGCCCGCCAGGACGATCCGCGCCTTGCTTCGGATTGTCGCTACCCCAAAACCACGCATCGGTCTGCTCCAATCGTCTTTTCGACTGGAACCGGGCTGGGCATCAGCAAGGGTGGCTGCGGGACGAGGCCGGCACCCGATGAACGGGGCGGAGGTGCGCTGTTCTGACAATCCGGCGGCAGGTGTTATCGGGCACAAGCGTCGGCGGGCGACGCCGGAAGGCGACCGAACGCTCGGCCGTTCCAGCGGCGCCGCACCGCTCCCGTTCGACCGCGGGGTCGGCGATCAATTGATGCCGGCTTGCAAGGCGCGGGCTACTTTTTGCGCCCGCCCTTGGACTTCGCGGGTCCGGCGCCCGCCTTGGCCGGGGGTGCTTCTTTCCCCTCCGGCTGCGTTTTCGCTGACGGTAGCTTATCTGACTGTGGTATCTCGGCCTGTGACTTTTCGG
>CAZCKC010000065.1:14053-18816 GCA_964499235.1 uncultured Planctomycetales bacterium
TGTGACTTTTCGGACTGCGGCTTTGCGGCGGGGCCGTTGTCGGACCCGCCCGGCTTGGCGCCGGCCTGCTCGGCGAGATGCGGCAGCTTGATGGCGATGACCTTCTCACGGATCTCGTCGAGCAGGTCGGGGTTGTCCTGAAAGAACTGCTTGGAGTTCTCCTTGCCCTGGCCGAGCTTGGTTTCGCCGTAGCTGTACCAGGTGCCGGAGCGGTTGATCACGCCGCAGTTGCTGGCGAGGTCAAGGATGTCGCCCTCTGAGCTGATCCCGCCGTCGAACATGATGTCGAACTCGGCCTCGCGGAACGGGGGCGCGACCTTGTTCTTCACAACCTTGGCGCGGACACGCGAGCCGATCACCTGGTCGCCGTCCTTCAGCATGCCGATGCGGCGGGTGTCGATGCGGACGGAGCTGTAGAACTTCAGCGCGCGGCCGCCGGTGGTGGTCTCCGGGCTGCCGTACATGACGCCGATTTTCTCGCGGATCTGGTTGATGAAGATGATGGCGGTGCGGCTCTTGCTTGAGATGCCGGTGAGCTTGCGCATCGCCTGGCTCATGAGGCGAGCCTGCACGCCGACGGAGGCGTCACCCATCTGGCCTTCGAGCTCCTGCCGGGGGACGAGGGCGGCGACCGAGTCGATCACGATGACGTCGAGGGCGTTGGAACGCACCAGCAGTTCGCAGATGTCAAGCGCCTCCTCACCGCAGGACGGCTGGTTGACCATCAGGGACTCGAGGTTGACGCCGAGCCGCTTGCCCCACGAGGGATCGAACGCGTGCTCGACATCGATGAAGGCGGCCGCCCCGCCCTTCTTCTGAGCTTCGGCGATGATGTGCAGTGTGAGGGTGGTCTTGCCGGAGGACTCGGGGCCGAAGACCTCGATGACGCGGCCACGGGGCACGCCCGAGCCGCCAAGGGCGAGGTCGAGGGAGAGGGCGCCGGTGGAGATGCCGCTGACGACGGTGGGGTGGTCGTCGAGGCGCATGATGGCGCCCTTGCCGAACGAGCGCTCGATCTGGGCGATGGCCCGCTCGAGGGCCGCCTCGCGGTTCTCCTCCACGGAATCGGGCATGGGCGCTTCCCTTGTCGGTGATTTGGCGGATGGTTTGCTGCCTGCGCGTGCGATCATACCGTGCTCCTTAGGCGTGTCGAATGCGATCTGGCGCGCTCGTGCACCGGCCCTTGATCAGGTCAACCCAGCCTCGACCCGGGTCGCATGTTCGGTACTATACGAACATTGCGATGTGCGTCAAGCGGAAATGCGAAAATTAACCGAACACAGGGCTCGCTCGGCAGACTTTTTCCAGGCGATAGGCGGAGTCAGCGCGGCAGGCGCTCGGCGGGCAGGCCGATGTCGACCACCTCCACTTCCCCGGTGAACGCCTGAGCCTGCGGGGCGTCGAAGCCCTGCTTGCGGGCGGCCATCGTAACGGTGAGGTGGGCCCGGAACGTCGGCTCGCCGGGCGCGCCCGTGTCGGCGTCGAGGCCCGTAGGCACGTCGACGGCCACCCGCAGCGCGTCGACGGCGTTGGCGAGTTCGATCAGTGCCCCGAGCGTGCCGCGCGGGTTGCCGCTGGAGCCCGTGCCGAGCAAGGCGTCGACGATCACCGTTGCGGACTCGAACTGGTCGCGCAGCAAGTCGAGCGCGGGCTCTGCGCTGGCATCGCGCAACGGGAAGGCGAAGCTTTTGGCGATCTGGAGATTTGTCCGGGCGTCGCCGCGGAGCTTGTGCTCGGGAACAGCCCGCAGCGCCGTCACCCGGACACCCGCATTATGAAGCTGCCGCGCGACCACCAGGCCGTCGCCGCCGTTGTTTCCGGGGCCGACGAGGATGAGCACGGACGCGGCGGCGGGCGCGGCGAGGCGCTGGTAAACCGCCTCGGCGATGTTGCGGCCGGCATTTTCCATCAGGACGATGCCCGGCAGGTGGCACTCCTCGATGGCAAGGCGGTCGAGATCGCGGACTTCGGCGACCGTGAGCGTACGGCCGGCGTGGTAAGGTAGCGACATGATCAACCTTTCCGGTGGCGTGAAACGTTGGTGATGGACGGGCACGACGCGCGGCGAACGTCCGGTGACGCGGCCGCTGTCCAAGGGCAACGTGATCGCGCGTCGACGCGGGCCGCGAGCGTGCTGCTCGTCGTGCCGCTGAGCGGCCAGCTCGCCGCGGCGTGAATGCCGGTCACGTGGATCGCGAACCACTTGTCGTTCGATGATACCTATCTCCTGCTGCGCGTCGCGGAGGGCTGGGCCGAAACGGGGCGGCCGACGTTCGACGGGCTCCATCCGACGAACGGCTTCCAGGCGGCGTGGGGAATTCTGGTCTGGCTGATCGCGGAAGTGGCGCCGGGGCTCGCCGCCGGGCTGGTAGGCGGGATCGGGGCGATCTGAACGCGTACCTGGCCGGGCGGGAAATCGATTGGGTGGTCGACTACGCGCGGACGGCGCGGCTGGGCGAGGACACGTTCTGGGGCGTGCTGCCGCGGGAGCAATGGGAAGTGGTGACCATAGCCGGAAAAGTGGACGCGTATCGGCAGTTGGTGGTGCGCCGGCGGAATGCACGGTGACTGCTTCGAGGTCATGGCTTCTTGGTTACCGGAACGGTTTGTCAGTCCCCCAGGCTGAAAGCCTATCGCACCCGGTTTGGGGCACCCGCGGGGGGGCACCCGCCGCGGGTCAGCGGGACGTGTGGTCCAGCGTTCGCTTGATGAAACCCACGATATCCGTGCGGAGCTTCATTAATGACGGCTCGTGCGTGTACATCATGTGGCCGGCTTCGTAGTACGTGAGCTCAACCCGCTCTTCAACACCACCCGGGATGTTCAGGTGCGCGAACGTGTGCTCCGACCCCATGAACGGCGTCGCGAGGTCGTAATAGCCGTTCGCCACCAGCACCCGCGCGGGACGGTTCCGCAGCATGAAATGCCGCAGCGACTCGGCCACGTTGAGCGTCCGCGTGCGGCCGCGGTACTCCCAGTTCCAAGCGCCGACGCCGCCGAGGATCTCGTACGGCGCGTCGGTCTCGAAGCCGAGCTCGTCGCGAACGTAGGCGTTCAGCCCGGCCGTGAAGGCTCCGGCGATCGCGTCCATGCTCGGGTCGTAGCGCGGCGTGGGGTGCACGTCGTTTGAGCTCGGGCCGGTGTAGCGCGAGTCGAAGCGGCCGAGGACGAGGTCCTCTTCGTCGAGCAGTTGGCCGCGAAGCAGGCTGGCACTTGGCCGCAAGTTACAGTCCTGGATGACCTTCAGCGGCAGGCCGGTGAGCTCGGTGAGCCGCAGCGCAACGCGCTCGCGATCCGCCGCGGGCAGATGGTCCCCTTGCAGCAGAGCGGCCGCGTACTCGCCGAGCGCGAACGCCCGTGCCTCGGCGACGGTCTGGGCGCGGTCGGCCTGCCGCGCGGGGTCGAGGCGCTTGTGGTACCAAGCCGTCGCGGTGAGGGTCGGCAGGAAGACGACGCTGCTGAGGTCGCTGCCGAGGCGGCTCTCCAGCGTGAGGAAGTCGAGGACGCTCGAGACGAGGATCAGGCCGTTGACCGGCAGGAAGTGCTCGTCCATCAGGTGGGCGGCCAGCGCGGCCGCACGGGTGGTGCCGTAGCTCTCGCCGGCAAGGAACTTCGGCGACAGCCAACGGTGCTGGCGGCTGACGTAGAGGCGGATGAACTCGGCGACCGCGCGGACGTCCTCGTTGACGCCGTGGAACTGGTCGGCGGAGACGTCTTCAGCCGGGCGGCTGAAACCGGTGGAGACGGGATCGATGAAGACGAGGTCGGTGGCGTCGAGGATCGCGCCGGCGTTGTCGACGAGCTCGTAGGGCGGTGCGGCCACCGCGGGGGCAGGCGGGAGCTCGATCCGGCGCGGCCCGAAGGCACCCAGGTGCAGCCAGACCGAGGAGGAGCCCGGTCCGCCGTTGAAGCAGAAGGTGATCGGCCGCCGCGCGGGGTCGTCAACGCCGGTGCGGGTGTAAGCGATGTAAAAGACGTAGGCCTGCGGCGTCTCGGCGGTGGCGAGGGGGAGCGTGCCGGCGGTCACGGTGTAAGGCACCTTCACGCCGGCGAGCGTGACCGCCCCCTCCTGCGTGACCTGGCGCTCGGCGCGCAGGGTGGTGGTCGCGTCGGCTTCTGGGGGCGATGGCGTGTTGTCAGCCTCTCCAGTCGCTGCGGGGGGCGGGGGCGGCGCCTGGGCCAATGCGGCTGTCGCGAGCAGCAGCGTCACCAAGGCCGGGGCAAACAGGGTTTTCATCGTCGCTTCCTCTCCCCCGCGGATTGGGTCCGTTCCGGGTGTGCCGCAGCGGACAGTGGGTGAGACTGCGAACAAAGCTGTCAGGTGGCTGCGGCCTGAGCGTCTAACCTATGCAGCGATGACGCAGGCTGCAACCAATGACTGGGCGGCGGGTCGTTCGGGCCGACGGCGCGACAAGGAGGCGGGTGTGACCCGGGGCGCGCCGGTGCGGGAAGTGGACTTCGACCGCCTGGTCGCGGATTACGCACCGCGGGTGCGGCAGCTGGCGTTTCGGCTGTTGAGCTGGGATCCAGAGCTGGAAGACGTGGTGCAGGACGTGTTCGTGAAGGCGTTTGAACGGCAGGCGCAGTTTCGTGGTGCGTCGGATCCGGGCACGTGGCTCTTTCGGATCACGGTGAACACCTGCCGGTCGCACCAGCGGCGGCAGGCGACCCGCCGGCTGGCGTCGCGGCTGCTCGGGCGCGCGAAGCTGGTCTAAACGTAAAGTTTGACTTGTCATGACACTCATTATCGCCTATTGTATCAC
>CAZCKC010000066.1:0-18769 GCA_964499235.1 uncultured Planctomycetales bacterium
TGGTGCTGGCGGTCCAGGTGGTGGGGGCGTTCGTCCCGGTGAGCGTGTCGGTGCCTGTCCCGGCGTTAACCGTATCGATCCCGGTGAAGCCGCCTGCAATCTGGGCGACGGTCCCGGCGTAGCCGTTGGCGGCGGGGGCGGTCAGCGTGACGTTAACGGGGGTGGTGTAGGCGGTAAAGTCGAGCGTATCGTTCCCGGCGTCACCGTTGATCGTGCCGGTGTAGGTCGCGCCGTTGTTGAAGGCGAACGTATCCGCCGCCGTATCGCCGTTGAGCGTGGTTGTGCCCGTTACGAGTATCGTATCGGTTCCGGTGGTGTGTTGGACGCCCGCCGCCGTGACGGTGAAGCTATTGGCGGTAGCCGCGACGCCGTTGAGCGTGTCGCCGTTGGATGTGCCGATGAGCGTATCAATCCCGGTAAAGGTCGGGATAACCCCGGCGACGGTCCCGGCGCGGTCGGCGGTTAGCGTGGTGGTAATGGCGGACCCGTAGCCGCTGAAGTCGAGCGTATCGGCCCCATCGCCCGTAATGGTGCCCGGCAGCGCCCCGGCCCCGGTGAAGATGAAGCTATCATCGCCGCCGCTGGTCAGGTTTTCGACGTTGGTATAGGCCAGCGTGGAGCCGCCGAGCGTGTAGCTGTTGGTCGCGGCGGTGGTGAATGTTCCGGCCCCGGCCCCGGTGAGCGTGTCATCACCCGCCCCGGTGATGAGCGTATCGACGCCAGCGAAGCCGCCCGTTAGCGGCGCGACCGTCCCGGCGAAGCCGTCGGCATTGGCCCCGGTGAGTGTGACGGCGAGGTTATCGGTGCGGCTGGACAGGTCGAGCGTGTCCGCGCCTGCGCCGAGGTCGGCGGCCCCGGTGAGCGTGACGCCATCGGCAATTGTGAGCGTGTCCGCGCCTGCGCCCGTGTTGAGGTCGGCGGTGGTGTTGCCGTTGACGTTGACTGCATCGGCAGCCGTGCCCGTGTTGAAGGTGTCGAAGCTGGTCAGCGCGAGGGTTTCGCCGCCGTTGGTGATGGTGGTCGCGGTCCCGTTGAGGTCGTAGGTGCTGGCGCTGTCCAGGCCGTTGAGCGTGTCGGTTGCGGCGGTGCCGATGATCGCTTCAATATCGCTGAAGCCGTTGTCGATGATCCCGGCGACCGTCCCGGCGTAGCTGTTGTCCGTTAGCGTGACGGTGACGGGGGCGGCGTAGGCGCTCAGATCGAGCGTGTCGGTGCTGTCCCCGGCGTTGAGCGTACCGGAGAGGGCGAAGCCGTCCGCGAGGGTGAAGGTATCGGCTTGGGCGGTCCCGATCAGGTTCTCAATCGTGTTCCCGGTCAGGTTGATAGTTGTCCCGCCGAAGGTGTAGGTGCTGTTGGTATCCAGCGCGGCGCTAAGCGTGGATGTCACCGCGCTAAAGTCGAAGGTGTCGGTTCCGGCGCTGTCGGTGATGGTGTTGGTAGCGGTGGCGTCGGTGAAGGCGTAGGTATCGTCACCCGCGCCGCCTTCGATGGTCTTATCGGTGTTGTTGCCAACGGTGATGCTGTCGTTACCGGACCCGGTGATGAACGTTTCCAGGTTGGCGAAGTCGGTTGTGCCGCCCGGTGCCGTCAGCGTGAAGGCGTTCAGGTCCAGCGTGAGGGCGGCGGTGTAGGCGCTGGCGTCGAGCGTGTCCGTTCCGGCGTCGCCGTCGATGGTCCCGGCGAAGGCTACGCCGTCATTGATAACGAACGTGTCGTTCCCGGTTCCGGTGGTGAGCAACTCAATCGCGGTCAGCGCGAGGGCTTGCCCGGTCACGGTCATGATGGCGCTGTCGGTCCCGGTGAGGGTAACGGTGGTGTCGAAGTTCGGCCCGGTGATGTCGTCGGTTAGCCCGGAGCCGATGAGCGCATCCACGTTGTTAAAGCCGCCCGGTAGCCCGGTGGCGGTCCCGTTGAAGCCGTTGGGGATGGTCAGGCCGGTTATGGTGAGGCTGACGGCGGCCCCGTAGCCGCTGTAGTCGATGGTGTCGGCGTCTGCGCCGCCGTCGAAGCTGTTGACGGTCACGCCGCCGAGCAGTTCGAGCGTCTGGCTGTTGGCCCCGCCGATGAAGTTATCGACGTTGGTAAACGTCAGCGTGAAGGCGTCCGGGGTGCTGGTGAAGGTGTCGGTTGTGCCGCCGATGCTAAACGTCCCGGCGAGGTCGTCTACGTCGAGCGTGTTGGTGTTCGCGCCGTTGAGCAGCAGCGTATCCACCCCACCGAAGCCGCCCGTAATCGGGCCAATTGCGCCGTTGTAGCCGTTGGCGTCGGCGGTGGTGATGGCGGCGGTCAGGTCGGTTGTGATCGCGCTCAGGTCGAGCGTATCGGCCCCCGCGCCGAGGTCGGCGGCCCCGGTTAGCGTGGCCCCGGCGTTCACCGTGAGCGTATCGGCCCCGGCGTTGGTGGTCAGGTTGTGGGCGCTGTTGCTGATGACGGTTACATCGTCCGCGCCGCTGCCAGTATTGACCGCATCGAACCCGGTAACGGTGAACGTTTCGCCATCGGTGGTGTAGGTGGCGGTGATGCCGTCTAAGGTCAGCGTGCTGTCGGTGTCGAGCGTGTTGAGCGTGTCGCCGTTAAGCCCGGTGTTGGCGTCTAGCGCGTTGACATCGGTAAAGGTCACGATGGCGGCCCCGCCGTTGGCAATCGTCCCGGCGTAGGTGGTATCGGTGAGCGTGACGGTGATCGGGGCGGTGTAGGCGCTGGTGTCGATGGTGTTATCGCCGCCGCCGAAGTTGACGGTTATCCCCGGCGTGACCGCATCGGAGACGGTGAGCGTGTTATTGCCGTCGCCCAGGTTGACCGTTTCGACATCGAAGGCGGCATCGGTGGCGCTGGTCGCCCCGTCGGAGTAGGTCGCGCCGCTGGCGTCGTAGGTGGCGTTGACAGCCCCGGTAACGCCCGTCATAGCGAGCGTGTCATTATCCGCGCCGCCGCTGATGGTGTTGTTTCCGTCGCCGTCGCTGATGATGATGGTATCGTCGCCGCCCTCACCGTTAATCGTGTCGTTACCCGTCCCGGCGGTGATGGTGTCGTCGCCGTCCCCGGCGTTAATCGTATCGTTCCCGGCCCCGGTCTGGATAACGTTATTGTTGGCGTCACCCGTAACGGTATCGTTCCCGGCCCCGGTGACCACGTTTTCGACGTTGATGAGCGTATCGTTGCCGATGCTGCCGTCACTACTGGAGGCGGTCCCGGCGGCAAGGTCAACGGTCAGGTTGCCGGTGGCTTCGTAGCCCGGATAGGCGTAATGCACGGTGTCGATGCCGTCGCCGCCGTCGATGATGTCGTTGCCGCCGTTGCCGATTAGGATGTCGTTCCCGCCGAAGCCGCGCAGCGTGTCGTTACCCGGACCGCCAATAATGAGGTTGTCGCCGTTGTCGCCCTCAAAGACGCTGCCGAAGGCGCTGCTCTGGAAGGTCTCGAAGCCGACGAACGCGCCGTTCGCGCCGCCGTTCAACCCGGTAGCGGACCCGTTCGGGATGTTGACGCTAACGGCGGTGGCGTAGTTGCTGAAGTCGAGGTCGTCGGAGCCGGGGCCGCCGTCGATAAGCGGGCTGTTGCCGTTGAGCGTGGCGTTATTGAGCAGCGAGAACACATCATCGCCGCCGTTGCCGTTGATGGCGAGTATGTCGGTATGCGTGCCGTCGATGGCGAAGGTATCGGCTTCATCCCCGGCGTTGAGCGTCTGAATATCGGTGAAGTTGAGGGTTTGCCCGGTGACGGTATCGGTGAAGGTGTCGCCGGTGTCGGCAATCGTCCAGTTGGCGACCACGTTATAGGCGTTGAGCGTGTCCGGGTTGGCGCTGCCGATGATGTTGTATACGCCGCTGAAGCCGGTCGCTAGCGCGTTGGTGACGGTCCCGTTGAAGCCGTCCGCATCGGAGCTAAGCAGCGTGATCGTCTGGGCGCTGCCCATCCCGGAGAGGTCGAGCGTGTCATCGCCTGCGCCGCCCGCGAAGCCGCCCGTTAGCGGGGCCACGACTGCGACGGTATCGGCCCCGGTCCCGCCGAGTACGTTGTCGATCCCGGTGAAGGCCACACTTGCCGCGCCGCTGGTAGCGGACCCTGCGCCGAAGTCCACGCTGACGCCGTTGGTATTGGCGCTAAAGTCGAGCGTGTCGGCGGTTCCGGCGGTATCGGTGAGCGTGTCGGTTCCGAAGTTATCCGCGAAGATGTAGGTATCATCGCCACCCAGCCCGGCGAGCGTGTCGTCGCCGTTGTTCCCGGTGATGGTGTTGGCTCCGGCGTCCCCGGTGAGGTCGTCGGCAAAGTCGGACCCGACCAGGCTTTCGATGTTGGCGAACGCGCCCGCGTTGAGGCCGTCGGCGGTGGTGGTGTTCAGGTTGGCGGTGGCCCCTGCCGTGTAGTTGATATAGCTCAGGGCGTCGTTGGTGCCGTCGCCGCCGTCGATGGTCCCGGCCCAGGTGATGCCGTCATACAGGGCGAAGGTGTCGTCGGCGGTGCCACCGATGAGCGTATCGAAGCCGCTAAACCCGGTTAGCTTGGCGTCGTAGGTGATGGTGCCGCTATCGGTTCCGGTCAGGTCGAAGGTGGTTTCGACTGGCCCGGCGGTGACGGTGTTCCCCGGTAGGGCGGGGCCGCTGAAGTCCTCAACCGTGGCGAAGCCGCCAATATTGGTGGCGGTGTCGGTGGCGAGGTCAACGGTAATGGGGGTGGTGTAGGCGGTGTAGTCTACGGTGTCGTCGCCGTTGCCCCCGGTGATGGTCCCGGTCAGGCCGACGCCATCGGCTAGGGTGAAGGTGTCGTTATCGTCGCCGCCGTCGAGGTTCTCGAAGCTGCAGAAGCTGATCGGGTTGACGAAGCCCACCCCGCCGAGCGTCCCGGCGTCGTTGGCGGTGATGTCGAAGGTATCCGGGCTAGTCGTGCCAATCAGCGTATCGGAGCCAGTGCCACCCGTGAAGATTTCCAGGAAGGCGAAGGCGTTAATATTGGTCGCGCCGTTGGTGGTGAAGTCCACGGTAACCGGGGCCGCCCCGACGAAGCGCAGTTCGTCGCCGTTGGTGCCGTCGCCCAGGCCGTTAAGCGTGCCGTTGGTCCCGGCCCCGTCCTGGATGATGAACAGGTCGTCGGCGGTATCGGAGCCGTTCAGGTCCTCGAAGGCGGCAAAGGTGATCGTGCCGTTGGCGTCCCCGGTGCCGATACCCGTTAGCGTGTAGGTGTTGCCGCCCGTTAGCCCGGTGATGGTGTCGCCGTTGCCACTGCTGCCGATGTAGTCGGTCACGTTTTGCGGCACGAGCGTTAGCCCGGTGCTTAGCCCGGTGTTCAGGTCCAGGGTGGCGGGGCTGCCGTAGGCGCTGTAATTGAGCGTGTTGGTGCCGCCTTGCCCGTCGATCTGCCCGGTGTAGCTGACGCCGCCGACCAGCGCGAACACGTCAGCGACCGTACCGCCGAGCAGCGTTTCAATGTTGTTGGCGCTGGCGTGGGTAACGGTGTTGGTCCCGTCGGTGACGGTGAGCGCGGTTGGCTGGAGCGCGAAGTTCAGCGCGGCGGTGAGGGCGGTAAAGTCGTAGGTGTCGTTGCCTTCGGCGGCCAGTTCGATGACGGTATCGGATGCGCCGAAGCCATCGCTAAAGATGTAGGTATCGTCCCCGGCGCGGCCCGCCATGGTGTCGTTACCGCCTAGCCCGGTGATGATGTTATCGGCGCTGTTGCCGACGTTATCGTTATCACCCGTGAGCGTGTCATCGAAGGGCGAGCCGGTGATGTTCTCGAACCCGGTCAGGCTGCCAGCGGCCCCGGCGCGGAAATCGGTTGCGGCCCCGGTGGAGAGGTCCACCGTCACGCCGACGCTGTAGCCGCTGTAGTCGATCTCGTCGGTGCCAGTCCCGGCGGCGATAAAGTCGAAGGCGGTAAAGAGGAAGTCGCGGGCCGCGCTGTAGCGGTCGTCGGCGGTGTCGGAGATAAAGTAGGTGGCGTTGTCGTTTGTGCCGTCGGTGAAGGTATCTTCGAGGGCGGTCCCGATGGCGCGTTCGACGTTGTTAAAGGTGTAGCTGAGCGCCCCGGTGCTGGTGGCGTTGTAGCTGGCGGCGCTGCCAAGCCCGGTGAGGGTGAAGGTTTGGGCGGTGTTCTTGTTGCTGTAGTCGATGGTGTCGGTGCCCGTCCCGGCGGTGAGGGTTTCGACGGCAAAGAAGGTCATCTGACGCCCGGCGGCGGCGTAAATGTTGACGTTGGCGGGGTCTTTCTCGTTGCCGCCCTCTTCATCGTATAGGGTGTAGGTGGCGTCATCGGTGGGCAGCGCGATGAGTTCATCGGACTGGGCAGAACCGACGAGGCGATCCATGTTATCGAAGATACCGGTTAGGCTGGGCTTGATGGTCCCGGTGTAGCCGTCGGTGGTGCCGAGCGCGGTTAGGGTGATGATTTGGGCGGCGGCGTTGTTGGTCGCGCTGAGGCGGTCTTGGTCGGAGCCACCGATCAGGTTTTCGATGCTGCTAAAGGTCAGCGTGTTGGGGTCGGCGGCGGTGCGTTCGGGTTCGTCGTCAAGGTAGCCGCTATCGGAGGCGTCTAAGTACCAGGTGGTTTCGCGGTCGGCCCCGATGATACGGTCGGTGGTGGCCTGCGAGCCGATGACCTCATCAACGCCGTTGAAGCCGTCCGCGAAGCGCGTTTCGGTCCCGGCGTAGCCGTCCGCGCCGGGGCTAACGTCGGTCAGGGTGAAAGTGATCGCGGGGGTGGTGTTGCTGTAGTCTACGGTGTCGTCGCCCGCGCCGCCCTCAAAGCTGATGAGGGGGGTATTGCCGGTGTCGGTTAGCTGGGCGGTGTCGTCGGCCCAGATGAGTGTGTCATCGCCCGCCCCGGCGTTGATGGTGAAGGCTTGCGGCCCGGTGACGGTAAAGACATCGGCAAACGCGCCACCTTCTAGTATCTCGAAGAAGTCGAAGGTCAGGCCGTTGGAGCCGCTGGTGAGGTTGTAGGCCGGGCCAAGCGTCCAGTTGGTGTCGTATTGGGGCGTGCCGCTGAGTTGGTCCGCGCCGTTGCTGGTGGCGTTAACTTGGTTGATGTTGTCGAAGGTGTTGACGCCGGTTGCGTTGCCCTGGTAGCCGTTGTTGATGGTGGCGTAATCGGTCAGTTGGACGTTAACGGGGCCGGTGTAGTCGGTGCCGTAGTCGAGAATGTTGTTCCCGGCTTGCCCGTCGATGCCACCGTTAAGGCCGCCGAGGTTGTCCAGGTCGAAGGTGTCGTCGCCTTGGGTGCCGATGAGCGTATCCACGCCGGAAGCGGTGAGGCTGAAGCCGGTCCCGGAGGCGACCACTGTACCGAGCGCGTCGATCTCAAAGGTGTTGGTGGCGCTGTTGGTCACAGCGGAATAATCGACGGTATCCGCGCCGCCGGAGTCGGTGAGGGTGTCGGTTCCGGCGTTGTTGGCGAAGATGTAGGTATCGTTGCCGCCTGCGCCCGCGAGCGTGTCGTTACCCTCACCCGGTGTAATGATGTTGTTGGCGGCGTCCCCGGTGAGGGTGTCGTTACCGGACCCGCCGAGAATGTTCTCGATGTTGGTGAGCGTGTCGGTGTTGATCTCGGTCCCGGTGGCGGTGCCGGTGGTCAGGTTGACGGTCACGCCGTTGGTGGTGGCGCTGTAGTCGATGGTGTCGTTACCTGGGCCGCCGTCGATGGTGTCGTTACCGAGCGTGCCAATGATGGTATCGTCGCCGCCCAAGCCGTTAATCTGGTCGTTGGCCCCGGTCCCGACAAGTACGTTGTCGTAGTTATCGCCAGTGATGATGTTGCCGACAGGCGAGCCGATGACGTTCTCTATGCCGCTGATGCCCTTGAAGATGTTGGTCGCCAGACCGCCGGAGACATCGACTTCGACGGCGAGGCCGTAGCTGCTGTAGTCGAGGGTGTCGGTGCCGCCTTTGGCGTCGATCCCGCCGGGTAGCTCGGCAGTCCCGAACAGGCGGAAGGTGTCATCGGCGCTGCCGCCGACCAGGTCCTCAACGCTGGTAAAGTCGAAGGTGTTGCCGTTGGTGTTGTCTTGTAGTTGGCCTTCAACGGTGGTGGTGATATTCCCGGTGATCTCGTCCACGTCCCCGGCGGTGACATCGTAGGTAGTGGCGAGGTCCGGCCCGATGAGGCGGTCATCGTTGAGGGCGCTAGAGCCGATCAGCGCGTTGATGTTATCGAAGGCGGCGATGGCGGCGGTAGTCGGCAGGGATGAACCCTGGTAGCCGTCGATGGTGCCGAGGCCGTCTAGTTGCCAGGTACGCGGGGTGGTGTAGGCGCTGAAGTCCATGGTATCGGACCCGGTGTGCCCGTCGATGGTGTTGAAGGTGACGGTATCTTCAAAGATGAAGTCGTCATCGCCCTGACCGCCGCGCACGCGCTCGATGGTGCAGGGGACGGTGCAGGGGTAATCGGTGGTGTTGGTGCCGTCGGTGGCGATGATGCCGGTTGCGCTAAAGGTGATGGTCAGCGGGTTGGGGGCGGTCACACCGGAATAGTCGAGCGTGTCGAAGCCTTCGCCTGCTAGTTCGATGATGGTTTCGGCGGCGGTACCCCAGTCATCGCGGAAGAAGTAGGTATCATCACCGAGGCCGCCGCGCATGGTGTCGTTACCGAGGCCGCCCTCGATGATGTTATCGGCGTTGTTCCCGGTGAGGTCGTCTACGTAGCTGGTGCCGATGATATTTTCCATATCCAGGATGCCGCCCGCGCTACCGCCGTTGACGTTCGGCCCGGTCCCGGTTAGCAGGTTGACGGTCACGCCGACGCTGTACGGGCTATAGTCGATGGTGTCGTTAAGACCCGCGCCGCCGCTAATGGTGCCGGTCACGCCGACATTGCCGAAAAGGGTAAAGGTGTCATCGGCTGCGCCACCGACGAGGTTATCGAACTCGTTAAAGAGGGTGGTGCCGTTGGTGTTGTTGATCTGGCCGTTGTTGGTGGACTGGACGAGGAATACGTTATCCACATCCTGGGCAATGAGCGTGTTATTTTGGGCGGCGGGCGCGTTGAATCGCTCGACGTTGGTGACGGTACCGCCGACAAGCGGGTTCACGGTCTGGGCTTGCAGGTTAACGGTAATATCGGCGGTGTAGGCGGTCATGTTGAAGGTGTCGTCGGTGCCGGGTCCGGCGTTTACGTTGCCGCTGATGGTCGCGCCGTCGTTGAAGATGAAGGTATTGTCGTTGGTGTTGGCGGTGAGGTTCTCGAAGCTGGAGAAGGACTGCGCCCCGCCATCGAAGGTGCCCTGGTCGGTTCCGGTGATGGTGATATTGACGGTGGCGGCGTTAACGGTCAGGCTGTCGGCGGTGTTGGTCCCGCCGATGTAGGTATTCATGCCGGAGACAGCGCCACCGACGCGGGTTGCAGTGGCGGCGAGCAGGTCCACGGTCACGGCGGAGGTCGCGCCAGCGTAGGATAGGGTGCCGTTGCCGCCGCTGGACAGGTTCCCGGAGACGCCGCCGTTTTCGCCTAGCGCGAAGGTGGTCCCGGTCCCGGTTTCGGTGATATTGGCAATAGCGGAGAAGCTCACCGGGCTGGTGGCGATGGTCCCGGCACCGATGGCGGTTAGGGTGAAGGTGGTCGCGTTGTAGGCGCTGGTGAGCGTGGTTGCTGTGCCACCGATTAGCGTTTCGATGTCGGTATAGCCATCGGATGCGCCGCCGTTGATGCTGCTATAGGACCCGTCGGTAAAGTTGGTGGCGGCGCTGTTGCTCACGTCGATGGTGTTGGCGGCGGTGGTGGCGGAAAGGTCGAGCGTGTTGCTGCCGGTCCCGCCGATGATGCCGCCCGCGAGCGAGCCGCTATCGGAGAAGGCGAACGTATCGGCACCGCCGCGCCCGTCCAACGTTTCGATTCCGGCAAAGGTGGCCCCGCCGTTGATGTTGCCCGTTCCCGATCCCAGGATGTTGAAGGTATCCGGGGCGCTATTGTCCCCGGCGACGGTATCGGAGCCGGCCCCGCCGAGAATCCCGCCGGAGAGCGTCGCGGTGTCATCGAAGGCGAAGGTATCATCGCCGCCGCGCCCGTCCAGAACTTCGATGCTCTCGAAGGTGAACGTCCCGATACCGGGCACAAGTAGCTCGCCCTGGTCGGCCCCGGTGACGGTGAAGCTATCGGCGGCGGTGTCGTCGCCCTGGAGCGTGTCTTGTGCGCTAGAGCCGATCACGCCGTTGAGGTTGTCGAAGGTCGCGCCGTTGGCGTTGCCCTGGAAGCCGTCGAGCGTCCCGGCGGTGCTGAAGGTGCTGAAGGTTAGCGGCGTGCTGGTCAGGCTGTAGTCGAGCTTGTCGTCGCCTGCGCCGCCGTCGATGCTGCCGCTATAGGTGACGCCCGCGCCGAATTGGAAGTTATCATCGCCCGCGCCCGTTAGCACGTTCTCGACCTCAAACCCGGTGTGGGTAATGGTGTTGGTGGTGTCGGTGATGGTGATCTGCCCGGCGTCGAAGGTGGTCACGAGGTCGGGGTCGGTGTTGGTGTAAGCGGATAGATCGAGCGTGTCGTCGCCGCCGGAGGCCGCTTCGATGATGGTATCGGCACCGAAGCCGGGCGCGAAGATGTAGGTATCGTCGCCGCCGTTGCCGGTGAGCGTGTCGTCGCCGTCGCCGCCGGTGATCACGTTGTTGTTGTCGTCCCCGGCGAGGTCGTCATCGTTATCGGAGCCGATGATGTTTTCAATGTTGATGACGGACCCGGTAAAGTCGGCAGTCCCGGCGAGTAAGTCCACGGTGACGGCGGTAGATTGCGGGCTGTAGTCGAGCGTGTCGGTCCCGGTGTGGCCGTCCACAAAGCCGCTGACCCCGGCGGCCCCGTCTTCAAAGATGAAGGTGTCGTCGCCCTGCCCGCCGTAGATGTTTTCGATAGTGTCGGCGGCGTGAGTGAGCGTGAAGCTGTTGGTATCGTCGGTAACGGTGATGCTGCCAAAGGTGATCGTTAGCGGGTCGGTCAGGGCGCGTAGGTCGATGGTGTCGGTTCCGGCGGGGTCGGTGATGGTGTCGTTGCCGGGGTTCGGTTCGATAATGTAGGTGTCGTCGCCTGCGCCGCCGTCGAGCGTGTCATCGCCTGCGCCGCCCCGGATGACGTTATCTTCGGCATCGCCGGTGATGGTGTCGTTACCGGAGCCGCCGATCACGTTTTCGACGGTGCTGATCGTGCCACTGAGGGCGGAGGCGGTCCCGGCGGCGAGGTCGATTGTGAGCGCGTCGGTGCGGGCGCTGTAGTCGAGGGTGTCGGTATCCGCGCCGCCGTCAATGCTCCCGGTGAGGTCGGCGGTGTTGTCGGTGAAGGTGAAGGTGTCGTCGCCCAGGCCGCCGAACAGATCGGCGGTGCGTGCCCCGGTGATCTGGAAGGTGTCGCTAGCGTCGCCGCCGCGTAGTAGCTCGAAGCTCGCTAGCTGTAGCGTGGTGCTGGTGGCGTCGTCGGTGTAGGTGTTGTAGGGCGCGGTGGCGTCGAGTGCCCAGGTGCTAGCGACATCTAGCCCGGTGATGTCGTCGTCGCCCGGACCACCGATCAGGCGGTTGACGTTATCGAAGCCGGAGCCAAGGCCGCTGTTGGCGGTCCCGGCGTAGCCGTTGAGCGAGCCGTAAGCGGTTAGCAGAATCACCAGCGCGGAGGATGCGAGTTGCTGCACGGTGTCTAGCCCGGCTTGGCCGTCGAACAGGCCGCCGAGCGTACCGCCGTCTAGCTGGATGAGGTCGTCGCCGTCACCCGCGTTAACGATCATGGCGGTGTTGCCGCTGACGGTGAAGGTATCGGCGTCGGTGCCACCCTGGAGCGTCTCGAAGGCGGTATCGACGGTAAAGACGGCGGTGTTATAGGTGTATTGGGCGGTCCCGTTGAGCGTCCATGTGCTGACTTGGTTCGCACCGACCAGCGTATCGGAGCCGCTGCCGCCGTCCGCGCCCGTGAAGTTGGAGAACGTGCCGACGGCATCGACGCCGTTCACCGTCACGGAGCCGTCGAAGCCTGTCCCGCCGCTGGTCTCGGCGGTGAGTGTAACGACTGTATCTTGGGTGACGGCGGATAGGTCGAGCGTGTTGTTACCGTTGCCGCCGTCGAGCGCCCCGGCGAAGGTCGCGCCGTCGATGAAGGTCACGCGGTCGTCGGCATCGCCAGCGTTAATGTTGTCGTCGGCGTCTAGCCCGGTGAACTGAACATCGTTCGGGCTGGCGTCGGTGGTATAGCGTGCGCCTGCCGGGTTGACGGTGAAGGTGCTGTTCTGGTCGAGCGTGTTAATCGTGTTGGCAACGGACCCGGCGATCACGGTGTCGATGTTGAACGCGCCGTCTAAGATGTCGGTCGGGGTGGTATCCGCAACCGTTACGTTCATGCCGTCTACTGTGCCGACCGCCGTAACGGTGATGGTCAGGGCGGCGGTGTAGGCGGATAGGTCGAGCGTGTCATCGCCGCCGAGCGCGTCTAGCGTGCCGTTGAAGTCGGCACCGTCCGTCAGGATGACGGTATCGACGGCATCGGACCCGGTGAGCGTTTCGACCGCGCTAAACTCGAACGTCACGCCGAGCGCCTCGTAAGTGTTGGCGGCCCCGGTTAGTGTCCAGGTGGCATCGGTGGCGCTGAGTCCGGTTAGGGTGTCGGCGGTATCCCCGGAGCCGATCACGGCGTTGATATTGTCGAAGGCGGTATCGGTGGCGGTGGTGGTGCCGTTGTAGCCGTCAATGGCCCCGGTCGCGGTGAGTGTGACATCTACCGGGCCGGTGTAGCCGCTGTAGTCGAGCGTGTCGGTTCCTTCGCGCCCGTCGATGGTGCCGGGGAAGGTGTAGGCCGCGTTAAAGGCGAAGGTGTCGGCGGCGGTGCTACCGAAGAGCAGTTCGTAGGCGCTGCTGGCAAATGTCGCGGTCGATGTGCCATCGCTAACGGTCCCGGCGGGGAAGGTGAAGGTTAGCGCGGTGGTTACGGCGCTGAAGTCTAAGAAGTCGGTGGTCCCGGCGCTGTCGGTGAGTGTGTCGTTACCGAAGTTATCCGCGAAGATGACGGTATCGTTGCCGCCGTTGCCTTCGATGGTGTCCGCGCCTGTGCCCGGTGTGATGGTGTTGTCGTTGCCGTCGCCGGTGAGCGTGTCATCGCCCGCGCCGCCGATGATGTTTTCGATGTTGGCAATTGTCCCGGTGATTAGGCTGCTGGTCCCGGCGGCGAGGTCTACGCTAAAGCCGGATGTGTAGGCCGCCCCGTCGAAGGTGTCGGCTGTGCCCGCGCCGAGGTCAATATCCCCGGTGTGGGTGGCGGTATCGGAGAAGGTGAGCGTATCATCGGCGCTGCCACTCGTCAGCGTTTCGACCGCGCTAAAGCTCAGCGTGCGGGCGTCTTGCGTCCAGGTGTCGGCGGCGGGATTGATGCTGATAGCGGTGGCGCTGTCGTACCCGGTCAGGCTATCGACTTGGGGCGTGCCGATGAGCGTTGTCAGGTTGTCGAACGTCCCGGCGAGGGTAGCGGACCCGGCAAAGCCGACCGTGCCGCCGATCCCGGTGAGCGTGACATCAACCGCGCTGGTCACGTCGGCGTAGTCGAAGGTGTTGTCGCCGTCGCCGCCGTCGATGCTGTCGAAGCTCGCGCCGTCGGCAAAGTCGAAGGTGTCGGCCCCCGCCGCGCCGATGAGCGCCTCAAAGTTGTTGAACTGTACGCCGTTAGCGGACCCGTCGCCGTCCCCGGTCAGGTCGAATAAGCCGGAGCCGCGCAGCGTGTCGGCTAGGCCGGAGCCGTTGATCACTTCGATATTGACGAAGCTCCCGACTAACCCGGCGACGGTCGCAGCGACGAGATCGACATCAACCGCGCTGCCGAAGTTGGTAAAGTCGATGGTGTCGTTATTGCCGGGGTCGCCGCCGTCAATCGTCCCGGTGACCTGCCCGCCCGGTAGGAATTGGAACACGTCGGTTTGACCCGCGCCGCCGCTGATGTTCCCGGCGAATAGCTGGTCAATAATGATAACGTTGGTCCCGGCGGTGCCGAACGTCTCGAAGCCGGCAAACTGTAGCGTGGCGGTCGCGCTCAGGTCGGTGAAGGTGTTGAACGGCGTCCCGGTGTTGAACGTGCCGCCCGCCGTCAAGCCTTCGAGTTCGTCGGCGGGGTTGGAGCCAGCGATCACGGTGTCGATGTTGAACAGCGCGTTGACCACGTTCGCGCCGCCGCGTGTGAGTGTGGCGTTGTAGCCGTCGGTCGCGCCGAGGGCGGTTAGCAGCAGGTAGAGCGCCCCGCTATCGGCGCTTAGGTCGAGCGTATCGGCCCCGGCCCCGGTGTTGATGTCGCCGGAGAGCGTCACGCCGTCCGCGAGGGTCACGGTATCATCGCCCGCACCCGTTAGCAGCGTATCAATTGCCCGCCCGCCGTCGGTGATGTCCAGCCCGGTTGCGGTGAAGGCCGCGCTTGCCCCGGTGATGTCCGCGCTCACGTTCGCGGCAAACCCGGTTAGGTCGAGCGTATCGGCCCCGGCGCTGTCGGTGATGGTGTCGGTCCCGCCGTTGCCCATCATGTAGGTGTCGTCGCCGTCGCCGCCGTCGAGCGCGTTATCGGCGCTGGAATCGGTGATCGTGTCGTTCCCGGCCCCGGTGCGGACGTTCTCAATGTTGGTGATGGTGTCCGTACCGAGCCCGGTATTTTGGGCGGCGGTGTTGGTCAGGTCGATTACCCGGTCGGCATTGAAGCCGCTTTCATCGAGCGTGTCGCTGCCGCCGTTGCCGTTGATGGTGTCGTCGCCTAGCCCGCCTGTGATGACGTTAGCGGCGGCGTCGCCCGTGAGCGTGTCGTTACCGGAGCCACCGATCAGGTTTTCGACGTTGCTCAGCGTCCCGCCCACATCGGAGGCGGTCCCGGCGGCGAGGTCGGCAGTCACCCCGGCGGCGTAGGTGTTGTAATCGAGCGTATCCGTGCCGCCCGCGCCGTTGATGTCCCCGGCTAGCGGGGTGGTGTCGCTCATCAAGAACGTGTCATCAGCCGCGCCACCGATCAGGTTTTCGATGATGTTCGCGCCGTAGCTGATGGTGTTGGTCCCGTCGGCGGCATTGAACGCGCCCAGGTCGAAGGTTAGCGCGGTGGTCACAATACCGTAGGTGGCGTTGTTGGCGGTGAGGGTGTCGTTTCCGCCCACGTCGAGAATCGTATCGGAGCCGAAGCCGTCGGTTAGCACATAAATATCGTCGTCCGCGCCGCCGTCGAGCGTGTCATCGTCACCCAACCCGACCAGCGTATCGTTACCGCCCAAGCCGATCAGCGTATTCGGGTTATCGTCACCGATGAGCAGGTCGTCGCCGCTGCCGCCGGTCGCAAATTCGACGTTCGCCAGGCTAAAGACGCCGGTTGCACTCGGTACGGTCAGGTTTACGGTAACGCCGGTGGTGTATTGGGTGTAGTCGAGCGTGTCCGTGCCGTCGCCGCCGTCTAGTAGCGCGATGGTCGCGCCGTCCTCAAAGATGAAGTCATCGTCGCCGCTGTCGGTGTAGATATTCTCAACGCCTATCGCGCTGGTGGTCACACACCCGGCCCCGGCTGCGACGCAGTTTGTGCCGTCTTGCACGCTGCGAATCTGGTTGGCCCCGGTGAGCGTGGCGGTGAGGTCGGCGGTGGTCCCGCCATAGCTAAAGCTGCCGATCACCTGGGCGCGGAAGTCGATTGTATCCAGCCCGCCGGGGTCGGTGAGCGTGTCGGTGCCCCAGTTATCGCCGTAAACGTAGGTGTCGTTGCTTAGCAGGCCGTTGATGGTGTCGTCACCGGGGCCGCCGTAAATCACGTTGATCTGGTTGTTGCCGGTGAGCGTGTCGTTACCGCTGCCGCCGATGATGTTCTCGAACAGTAGAATATTCCCGGTGACGCTGTTCCCGGCGTTGTTGCTCAGGTCGATTACCAGATCGGCGGTGTAGCCGCTGTAGTCGAGCGTGTCGTTACCGCCACCACCGACAAGCACGCCGTCGATGTTCGGATTGACGCCGAAGGTATCCACCTTAAAGAAGAACGTATCCGGCCCCGGCTGCCCGTAGGCGCTGACCGTCTGCGCCCCGGTGAACTCGAACAGGTCGATATTGGCCCCGCCGAACAGTTCTTCAAAGCCGCTAAAGGCCGCTTGCTGGCCCCCGGTCAGGTAACGGTTGGTGCCGTCTACTTCAAACGTGGCAACCAAGTTTGCGCCCTCGAAGCGGTGGAGCGCGGTATTTTCGTCCGCCGTGAAGTTGTCGATATTATCGAACGTGCCGCCCAACGCGCCCAGTTCTTCCACGCCCGCCATGCCGTCGATGCTGCCCGGCCCGGTCATCCGTACATGGCGCTTGGTGGTGTAGGCCGTCAGGTTGAAGGTGTCGATACCCGCGCCGCCGTCGATGTCGCCGCCGAAGCTGGCGTTATCGTCAAACTGGAACGTATCGGTAGCGGACCCACCGACTAGCGTTTCGATGCTGCTATAACCGAGTGTAACGGCCTGGCTGGTGTAGGTGGCATCGTCAATATCAAAGGTGGCGGGCTGGTCCTGCCCGGTGAGCGTGTCCGAAGCCGGGCCGCCGATAACGGCCTGAATGTTGGTGAAACCGCCGCTATTGCGTCCGGCGTTCCCGGCGAAGCCGTCGGTTGCGCCCGTTGCGGTTAGCGTGATGCTGGCGGCGCTGGTCGCCTGCGTAAAGTCGAGCGTGTCATCGTCGGCCCCGCCGTCGAGCGTGCCGCCCATGTCGGCATCTTCTAAGAAGACGAAGGTATCGTCGCCGTCTTGCGCGTCGATGTTCAGCGCGGAGGTCCCGCCGAGTGTGAAGGTCGTCCCCAGGCCGCTAACGTCTAAGAAGGTGTTGACGGCGCTAAAGGTATAAGCGCGGGAGGTGGCGGTTTCGGTGTAGGTGCTGGTCGGGCCGTTGACGGCTAAGCTGTAGGCGGTGCTACCGGATGCAATATCAACACTTGCCGCGCCGATCACGTTGTCGATGTCCTCGGCGATTGCCCCGCCCGGTGTGGTGAAGGTGTAGCCGTCGGGTGTGCTGGCCCCGGTCGTGACGGTCACGGCGGCGGTGGTCCCGGCAAAGCTGAGCGTATCGGTGCCCCCGTTGCCCTGCATCAGCGGCGCGACTAGCTCGCTAATGATGAACGTATCGGCGGCGGTCCCACCGATGAGCGTATCGGCGGCGGTGTTGTAGCCCGTGACCGTCAGCGAGACGCCGCCGGAGGTGTAGACCATATCGGCGGGATTAACCGCATATTCGCTGACCGCATCCAGGCCGCGCAGTGTGTCGCCTTGGGCCGTGCCGACCAGCGCGTCGATGCCGTCAAAGCCGTTGGCGATGTTGATCTGTGTGCCGTCGTAGCCGTCGGCGTCTACGCCTGTTAGCTGGATGTCGATTGCGCCCGTGAGCGTGCTGTAGCTGAGCGTGTCCGTGCCGGGGCCGCCATCAACCGCGCCGTTAAACGTCTCGCCATCGGCAATATTGAACGTTTCGTCGGCGGTCGTGCCGGTGACCTGCTCGAAGCTGCTAAAGGTAAAGGTGCGTGTGCTGGCGTCGGTGTAGTCGCTGGTGAGCGCCCGCAGCGTGTAGGCGGCGCTGTCCAGAACGCGCCCGGTGAAGGTATCCGCTGCAACTGCCCCGGTCCCGATCATGTTGGTGAAGTTGAGGAAGCCACCCGCGATCAGCGTCGTGCCGCCGACCGTTACCAGCGTGCCGTTGTAGCCGTTGGTCGGACCAAGCCCGGTTAGCGTGGCGATCACGGCTTCGGTGTACTCGTTCAGGTCGATGGTATCGGCCCCGCCGGACCCGTCCAGGCTGCCGGTGATGGTCGCACCGTCGCGGAAGATGAAGGTATCGTCGTTATCGCTCCCGACCACGTTATAAGGCACAACGCCCTCAATATAGTAGGTGTTGTTGGTCCCGTTGCCGACAAGCGTCTCGAAGAAGTCGAACGTGAGTGTTTGACCGCCGAAGGTGTAGGTCTTGGTGGCGCTGAAGGTCCACGCTGCGCCCGGAGCGTTAACGCCTGTGAGCGTGTCGGTGGTGGGGGTCCCGGCAAGTATGGTGTCGATGTTGGTAAAGGTCCCGCCGATGGTGGTTGCTTCGGTCCCGGTGAAGCCATCGACTGCACCGTTGCCGGACAGTTGCACATCAAGCGCGGTGACAGTTAGCGCGGTGTAGTCGAGCGTATCATCGCCCGCTTGCCCGTCGATGTTGCCCGGCTGCGTTTCGCCTTCCTCAAAGATGAACGTATCCGCGCCCTGCCCACCGACCAAGTTCTCAATCGCGGCGGTGTAGCTGACGGTGTTCGCGCCCTCGGTGGCGGTGAATGTACCGATGTCGTAGCTCACGCCGTTGGCGGCTTCGGTGAAGCTGACGGTATCGTTGCCGTTCGGGTCGGTGACGGTATCGGTTCCGGTGTTGTCGTCAAAGATGTAGGTGTCGTCGCCGTCGCCGCCGTTGAAGTCGTTATCGGAGCCGTCCGCCGTGATGGTGTCGTTACCGGACCCGGTGTTCACGTCCTCGATATTGCTGATGGCGTCCGCGCCGATGCCGGTAGTCTGGGGGGCGGTGGTGCGTAGGTCGATGGTCAAGTCGGCGGTGGTCCAGGTTTCGTCTAGCAGGTCTACGCCGCCCTCACCGTTGATGGTGTCGTTACCAAGGTTGCCCGTGATGACGTTGGCGTTGGCGTCGCCGCGCAGCGTGTCGTTACCCGTCCCGCCGATCAAGTTGATCAGGCCGCTAATCGTCGCCGTCTGACCGCTAGCGGTGGCAGTCCCGGCGGTGAGGTCTAGCTGAATATCGCTGGTATAGTCGAAGTAGTCGAGCGTGTCGGTGCCCGCGCCGCTGTCGATGTTCCCGGCGATGTTGCCGACGGTCGC
>CAZCKC010000067.1:0-1947 GCA_964499235.1 uncultured Planctomycetales bacterium
CGCTGCACGGGCTATTGCGCTTTGCTGGCGACGGCTGCGCGATGATCTCGTGCAATTTCGACAGCCACGGCCACCAGCACCTGGTGGTCCTCGGCGCGGCCGGCGAGATTGATGTTGCGCACCCCTTCACGCCGGCCAAGGAAACCCGCGCGATCGACATCTTCAACGGCGACGGCCGGAAGTCTGAAACCTTCGGCCCGGTCAACACTTACCGTTTGGAGGTTGAGGATCTTGCGACGGCGATCCGCACCGGCCGGGCGCCGCGGTTGCCACCGGATGACGGCGAGAAGAACCTGGCCGTGATGGAAGCGCTGCTGGCCGCGGCGCGACGTTGATTTGTTGTCTGTACATTAACTACAGTTTTGTGGTATCTGTATTAATTTGTACTTTGCGGCCGGCGCTGTTAGGTGAGGCTATTTTGGCATAGATCATCCACAGGCTTTGTGGGGCGGTCAGCCGGCGCACGCCTGTTGGTAGTGGGCGAGGTCTTGCAGGTCCACGTCGCCGTCCTTGTCGCCCGGGGTCGAAGCCGACCCGCAATACCGCCCTGCGGCTTTGGGTTCTTCGCGATTCGCGCGCCGAAATGCCGAGCATGCCGTGATCCAGAGGGCAGAACGGATGCGTGCGTTCTTGGGCTATGGGCACCCGCAGGGGAATCCGGGTTCAAGGGTCGGGCGTGGCCAGCCAGGCTTCGTTGAGGGTGATGAGGCCGATGGTGGCGCGGTCGTGTGAATAGACGACGTGGATCAGGCCGTCGGGGGCTTGGGCGACGGCGGGGTAGGCGTACTGTCCGGGGCCGGTGACCAGGATGCGCGGCGGGTGCCAGGTGCGGCCATCGTCGGCCGAGAGCGACGCGACGAGTGGCCGGCGCGCGGCGTTGCTGTCGTTGTAGACGAGGATGAGGTGGCCTGAAGCCAGGCGCGCGAGGGCGGCGGGGCTGCCTGGATTGGGCAGGTGTGTGTCGGCGGGGCTCGTCCAGGACGTTCCGCCGTCGTGGGACTGCGTGACCCAGAGCCAGCCGGTGCCGCCGTTGCGCAGCGTGGCGAGCAGGCGGTTGTCCGCTGTCAGTGCGAGGGAAGGCTGCACGGCGGGATTCAGCAGGCGGGGCGGCAGCGTGCTGCGGAGGGTCCAGGCGTCGCCATCGCGGGAGGCGAAGAACAGGGAGCGCTGGAAGAGGTCGTCGTAGGCGGGCAGCAGCAGCGTCCCATCGGACAGGCGGAGCGGCGGGTAGCGGACGTTGCTGCCGAGTTGGGCGGAAACGATGCTTGGCGCGGACCAGTTCGCGCCGGCGTCGAACGACTGCAGCACTTCGATATGGGCGACGCTCCAGCCCGTTCCCGGCACGACGGCGTGAAAGAGCCAGACGCGGTCGTCCTCGGCGTAGAGGACGGGATTGCCGACGGAGACGGCGTGGTCGATGACGCGGTGTGCTTCGCTCCAGGTGGCGGAGCTTGGCGCGCGACGCAGCGTGTAGATGTCGGCGTCGTCGAGTTCGCCCGGGCCGGCGTAGCTGTACCAGGCCACCAGCAACGCGCCGTCAGCGAGCGCGGTGAGGGTGGGGGCGTGATGGCCAGTCTTGCCGGGGAGTGATTCGAAGAGCAGCTCGGATTCGAAGAGTGTTGGGCCGCTGGAGATGACGGGGGTCGGCGGATCGTCGACGTTGAAGCCGATCAGGTCGGCGGCTGACGGCGGTGTGGTTTCGAGGGGGCAGCCGCCGAGACAGGTCGTCAGGAGCAGCAGGGTGACGGTGGGGGTGATCCAGCGGTGATGTTTGGCGGGGGTCGGCATGGTGCAAATTTAGCCGGTTTGCTGTGTGGTGTCAGCCGGCAGATGCGGAGGGGGAGCGGAGGAAAGTAAGTAGAGAGGAGAAAGGAGAGAAGGGAGCTGGGGGAGCGGATGGTGGGTTGTTGGTGGGGGGCTTGGAGTGGTGGTTGGGCCTTGTCGCGG
>CAZCKC010000067.1:2047-18732 GCA_964499235.1 uncultured Planctomycetales bacterium
TCGGGTCGATGACCCGACCTACCTGTTTGGGAAGGGGAGTTGGGCGTCGTCGATGATTTGGAGGATGGCGTAGCAGGCGGCGACCTGGATGCGGGGGTCGTTGGATTGGGCGAGCTTTTCCAGTGTCGGGAGGGCGTTTTCGCGGCCGATGGCGCCGAGGGCGAGGGCGGCGTTGACGCGGAGCTTCATCAGCTCGAGCTCATCGACCGGATCGGGCGGCGTCCAGTTGGGGTCGGCGTGTCGGAGCGCGAGGTCGTAGCCGGCGTCGGAACCGAGCTTGCCGAGCGCGCGGGCGGCGATCAGGCGCAGGACCATGAAGTCCTCGGCCGGGCTGACGCGGATCTCGAGCGCTTCCTGGGCGCGCGGATCGGCCAGCTCGACCAGTGTTTGCAGCGCGATGAAGCGCGCGACCTGATCGCCCTGGGTGTAGGCGATGAGGCGCTCGACGGAGCGCTCGTCGCCGAGCAGCGCCAGGGCGGCGACGGCGTGGACCGCGACCTTGACCGAGCGGTCGCGCTGAACGACGAGCTCGAGGCGGCGCTTGGCGCGCGGCTCGCCGAGCAGGCCGATGAGGTAGGCCGCGTCGGCGCGGATGTCCGGGTTGTCGCGGTGCTGGAGCGCGGTGGCGAGGATTGGCCCGTAGCGGGTTTGATCGTCGAAGCAGCGCAGGCCGGCGAAGGCGGCCGCCAGGCGGACGCGTTCGTTCACATCCTTGAGGCCGGCATCGATGACGCGGCGCGGGGGGCAGGCGCGGACGCGGCCCAGCGAGATGTAGCCGGCGAAGCGGGTGAGCGGCTGCTCGGCGTCGAGGGCGTCGCGGAAGAGCGGCGTGCCTTCTTCCGGGGCGACGTCGACGAGGGCTTCCATGGCGTGGGCGGCGACGAGGTCGAGGTCGCTTTGCGCAGCGCGCTTCAGGAGGTCGAGGGCGCGGTGCTCGAGCTCGGCCTGGCGGATGGGCGAGATCGTTTGGCGGCGCGGCGGCGCTGTCTCGCAGCCGGCGAGGACGAGCGCGGCTACCAAGGCGCCGATGGCCGCGGTGCGGGATGTGATCGCGTGACTAGCCGGATGCACGGCGGAGCCTCCGTTGTTGGCGCCAGGCCTGGAGGCGCAGCCGGGCGGCCCACAGCCAGCGTGCGACCATTCCTTCCAACCACAGGGCGACCGCGAGCAGCAGGCAGAGGCCGGCGAGCCAGTCGCCGGTGAGGCCGTAGAAGCTGCGGCGCGAATCGATCAGGACGCGTTCGGTGCTGACGCCGACGACGCCGGGGCCGTAGCGGCGGTCGCCGTCGCGGACGAGGCCGTAGGTGCGGCCGTTGGGATCGATGAACCCGCTGATGCCGGTGTTGACGGCGCGGGCGATGGCGACGCGGTTTTCGACGGCGCGGAAGACGCCGATGGCGAGGTGCTGGGGGAGCTCGGCGCTGTGGAGGAACCAGCCGTCGTTGGAGATGTTGACGAGGAAGTCGACGCGGCGCTGACCGCCGTGCCAGACGTAGTGGCGGGCGATGTAGGGCATCACGTCTTCGTAGCAGATGGGGATGCCGAAGGTGAAGGTGCCCTCGTCGGTGGTGAGCTCGAAGGGCGTGAGCTGGTTGCCGGGGGTCAGCGAGTAGTCGACCGCGCCGCCCTGGCTGAAGGGGCTGAGCGAGTTGAGCCAGCGGTAGAGCCAGTGGAAGTCGGTGTGCTGGAAGGGGACGCGCTCACCGAAGGGGACGAGGTGGATCTTGTCGTAGCGCTCGTCGCGCTGGGTGCCGTCGGGGTTGTAGACGAGGGCGGAGTTGTACTCGCGCTGGGCGGGGATCGATTCGGGGAAGAGTTCGATGGCCTTGGAGCCGAAGACGACGGTGGTCGGCGGGCCGCCCGCGGGCGGCAGGGGGTTGAGGCGGAGCCAGCGGTTCTCGGCGACCATCGCGTTGGCGGCGGCATAGTCGCCGGACGCGATGGCGCTGATCAGCGTGTCGGCGAAGCGGCCGTAGCGGTGGTACGTCTTGAGGGTGGGATCGTCGGGGGGCTCGGCGGCGAGGAAGGACTTGTTCTGGGGGCCGCTCCAGACGGTCTCGGGGAAGACGATGAGGTCGGGCTGGTCCTGGGCGGCGGCGACGGCGAGGGCGACGTAGCCGTTGAGGATGGTGTTGAAGAAGGCGTTCTTGCTGGGGTCGTCGCTGTAGAGCAGGAAGTCTTCCTGGAGGACGCTGACCGTGGGGCCGGGGCGGAACTGGTCGGCCTGGCTCAGGCGGTAGAAGCCGTAGGCGAGGGTGGCGGCGGTGAGGGTGGCGGTGGTGAGGCCGCCGATGATGAGTTGGCGGCGGCGGCGCTTGCCCCAGCGGAGGCGGCGGTGCTGGAGGACGAGCTCGGCGAGCCAGCCGTTGATCATCAGGACGACGAAGGAGACGGCGTAGGCGCCGCCGAGGTCGCTGATCTGGATGAAGGGGAGGACGGCGGCGAAGGGGTGGGCGACGAAGAGCCAGGGGAAGCCGCTCATGACGAAGGCGCGGAGGTACTCGCAGGCGACCCAGACAACGGGGAGGGACCAGGTGGCGGCGATGCCGCGGCGCTGGGCGGAGCGGATGGCCCAGGCGGCCAGCGGCCAATAGATGGCGAGGTAGAAGGCGAGGGCGAGCCAGCCGAGGCCGGTGACGGGGGAGAGCCACTCGAGGGTGACGGCGAAGAAGGCCCAGCCGGCGAGGAAGCTGCCCCAGTGGATGAGCCAGGCGCGCTCGAGGCGGCAGGTGGCGACGGTCCAGGGGACGAAGGCGACGAAGGCGAGGGGCCACCAGTTCAGGGGCTGGAAGGTGAGGGTGAGGAGGATGACGGTGGTGGCGAAGGTGGCGGTGGCGATGGCGGTGTGGCGGAGGAGCCGGCGCCAGGGGCGTGGGACGCCGCGCTGGGCGGGGGCTTGGCGGGCGGCGTTTTTCTGGCGGGGGAGTTTTCGGATCATGGGGTCGCCTGCCGAGGTCGGTTCTCCGCGCAGCGTCCCGTGGCTGCCGGCGCGTGGTGCATTATTCGAGCGGGGCGGGGCGGCATCAAGCGGGGTCGGCGGCGCTGGGCTGCTTGGGGGCGGCGCCCCACATGAGCTTGCGGCGGAGGGACCACCAGACGGACTTGCTGGGGTTGCGGACGAGCTGGAAGTCGGCCTGGAAGCGGCGGATGGTGAGGACGTCGTCGACGCCGAGGTGCCAGTTGCGCTGGCCGTCGATGGAGGCGGTGGTGCCGACGTTGCCCTCGATGAGGCGGATCTCGACGGTGCGGGCGGCGTCCATGACGACGGGGCGGTAGGTAAGCGCGTGGGGGCAGATGGGGGTGAGGATGAAGGTGGCGGCGGTGGGCTCGAGGATGGGGCCGCCGGCGGAGAGGTTGTGGGCGGTGGAGCCGGAGGGGGTGGCGACGACGAGGCCGTCGCCGCGGACCTTGGCGACCGGGTCGCCGTCGGCGGCGATGCTCATCTCGATCATGCGGAAGGGGGCGCCGGCGATGACGACGCAGTCGTTGACGGCGACGGAGTGGAGGGTTTCGCCGCTGGCGCGTTGGAGGTTGACGTCGAGGAGGAGGCGCTGGCGGACGGGGATGTCGTTGTCGAAGAGGAAGTCGCAGCTGGTTTCGAGCTCTTCGAGGGTGAACTCGGCGAGGTAGCCGAGCTTGCCGAGGTTGACGCCGAGGATGGGCATCTGGTCGGTGCCGAGGGCGTGGACGGCGGAGATGAGGGTGCCGTCGCCGCCGAGGACGACGAGGAGGTCGGGGTTGTGGGGGACGGCGCGGCTGGAGTCGTAGGTGAGCTCGGCGTAGACGAGGTCGCCGCGGTCGTCGAGGACGGTGCGGACGCGGTCGAACTGTTCCGCGACGGCGGGCTTGTCGGGAGAGCCGATGACGGCGACGCGGGTCATGGTTGCGCTCGCGGTGAGGGCTGGGTCGCGGCGGCGCGGCGCCGAGCGATCGAGCGCAGCGTAGGCTGGGGGGCGGGTGGTGACAATAGCGGGGGCGGCTTTGCAGTTTCGGGGGTGATTGGCGAGAATAGCGGGTTGGTGGGTGTTTTTTGCCGAAGGAGTCGCCCCTTGAGCTCATTGGCCTATCGGCTGATTGCGATCGATTTGGACGGCACGCTGCTCAACAGCGAGCACGCGTTGGCGGAGGCGAACCGGGCGGCGATTCACCGCGCGCATGAGGCAGGGGTGCAGGTGGTGCTGTGCACGGGGCGGGCGTACCCGGAGACGAAGCCGATCGTGGAGGAGATCGGGCTGGACCTGGACGCGACGGTGACGGTGTTCGGGGCGGTGGTGACGGAAGTGGCGAGCGGGCGATCGATCGAACTGTCGCCATTTGAGGATGGGACGGCGGCGGCGGTGGCGGACTGGTTTCGCGCGCGGGAATACGCGGTCTTGTGGCTGATCGATGGGGCGAGCCACGGCTTTGACGGGTACGTGATCGACGGGCCGCGGCGGCACCTGGCGATCGATGGGTATTTGGCGGCGAGCCCGGTGCAGATGGAGGCGGTGAGCGCGCGGCCGACGGCGCCGTTGCCGGCGCTGCGGCTGTCGGTGATCGATGATCCGGAGGACCTGAAGACGGTCGCGCGGGACCTGCGGGCGGCGTTTGACGGGCGGATCGCGTCGAACGTGCTGTATGCGCCGAGCTGGAACCTGACGGTGATCGAGTCGTTCGCGCCGCAGGTGAACAAGTGGTACGGGATTGAGAAGCTGTGTCGGCGATGGGGGATTCGGCCGGAGGAGACGATCGCGGTCGGCGACGACGTGAACGATGTCGAGATGGTGTCACGGGCGGGGCTGGGGGTGGCGATGGGCAACGCGCGGGCGGAGGTGAAGGCGGTCGCGCGGCACACGACGGGACCGAACGATGCGGGCGGGGTAGCGCAGGTGATTGATGATCTGCTGGCGGGGCGGCTGCCGGGTCCGCAGGGCGACTGATACGCGGGGCGGGCTGACTGACTGGTGTGCAGCGGGCAGTCGAAGGGTAGGTGGCGGGCGATGGGGATCACGCCGTACGCGTGGAAGGAAGTGGTGGCGACGGTGGTGCTCGGCCTGGGGCTGGCGCTGCTGAGCGGGCTGTTGAACGGGTGGGTGACGCTGGCGGTGCTGGGGCTGACGGTAGCGCTGCTAGGGTTTTACCGGGATCCGCGGCGGCGGGTGCCGGTGGCGCCGGGAGCGGTGCTGGCGCCGGCGGACGGGCGGGTGGTGGCGGTGGCGCCGGCGGCGGGGGCGGACGGGACGCCGGGGCTGCGGGTGCTGATCTTTCTGAGCGTGCTGGACGTGCATATCAACCGGAGCCCGTGCGCGGGGGAGGTGCTCGGGCGGGAGCACGTGCCGGGGCGGTATCGGAACGCGTTGTCGGCGGCGGCGACGCGGGAGAACGAGCGGGTGGCGCTGACGCTGCGGCCGGCGGCGCCGCTGCCGGGTCCGATCGTGGTGACGCAGATTGCGGGCATGCTGGCGCGGCGGATCGTGTGCGCGGTTGAGGTGGGGGCGGTGCTCGGGGCGGGTCAGCGGTTTGGTATGATCAAGCTGGGATCGCAGACGGAAGTTTGGATGCCGCGGCCGGAGGGGTGGCGGGCGTGCGTCGAGGTTGGCGCGCGGGTACGGGGCGGGGAGACGGTGTTGGCACGGTGGCAGGGCACGGATGGTGACGACGCGGGCGCATGAATCGCAAGTGGCGGGGGCGCGGCGGGCGGCGGCGGGCGGCGGAACGGCGCTGCGCGAATTGCGGGGGGTGAGCCTGCTGCCGGCGCTGGCGACGCTGGGGAACCTGTTCTGTGGCTTCGGGGCGGGGCTGGCGGCGCTGTTGGCGATGCGGACGGAGGGGCTGGGAGGTGCGGCGGGCTGGGGGTCGCCGGTGGTGGTGGGCTGCGGGTTGATTTTTGGTGCGCTGATTTTTGACATGCTGGATGGGCGGCTGGCGCGGCTGGCGCGGCGAACGACGGAGTTTGGCGCGCAGCTCGACTCGCTGGCGGATATTGTCAGCTTCGGGGTGGCGCCGGTGTTGTTGCTGCTGGCGATCGTGTTGGCGGCGGGGCCGATGGCGGCGATGCAGCCGTGGGTGTGGCGATTGCTGGTGCTGGTGTGTCTGGTGTATTTGGCGTGCGCGGCGATTCGGCTGGCGCGGTTCAACGTGGAGGCGGTGCGGGATGAGCAGGGGCACGTGGTGTTCAGCGGGCTGCCGACGCCGGCGGCGGGGGCGGGGCTGACGGCGCTGCTGCTGCTGCACGAGCTCGGGGGGTTCAGCCCGGGCGGGTTGCTGGTGTTCCGGGCGGCGATGGTGGTGGCGGTGGTGGTGCTGGCGGTCTTGATGATCAGCCGGGTGTCGTACATGCACGTTTTGAACGTCTACCTGCGGCGGCGGCGGCCGTTGACGCACATGGTGCTGATCGTGGTGACGGTGGGGTTGGCGCTGGTGTTTCCGGTGTGGGTGCTGGGGGCGGCGGCGTGGCTGTATATTGTGAGCGGGCCGGTGCTGGCGGTGCGGGGGCCGCGGGCGGCGGCACGGTAAGTGGTGTTTTGACACGGGTGTGGCGATGACGGTGATGAACGGGCCGGCGGAGCTGGCGACGAAGGACAAGGCGCTGCGGGCGCGGCTGGTTGAGCTGGGCTCGGTGGTGGTGGCGTTCTCGGGCGGGGTGGACAGTGCGTTGGTGCTGCGGGTGGCGGTCGAGGTGCTGGGCGCAGAGCGCGTGCTAGCGGTGACGGGGCGGAGTCCGAGCGTGCCGCGGCGAGAGCTGGAGAGCGCGGCGGCGCTGGCGGCGGAGTGCGGCGCGGCGCACGAGTTCCTGGACACGGCGGAGTTCGAGGATGAGAACTACCGCGCGAACCCGACGAACCGGTGCTACTTCTGCAAGACGGAGCTCTACGCGCGGCTGGTGGCGCTGGCGGATGCGCGGGGCTTGGCGGCGGTGATCAACGGGGTGAACGCGGACGACCTGGGGGACTTTCGGCCGGGCTTGCAGGCGGCGGACGAGCACCGCGTGGCGGCGCCGGTGGCGGAGGTGGGGATCACGAAGGCGGAGCTGCGGGCGCTGGCGGCGGAGCGCGGGCTGTCGATTCATGACAAGCCGGCGGCGCCGTGCCTGTCGTCGCGGGTGCAGTACGGGGAGACGATCACGCCGGCGAAGTTGCGGCAGATCGACGAGGCGGAGATCTTTCTACGGGCGCAGGGGTTTCGAGAGTGCCGGGTGCGGCATCACGAGAACCTGGCGCGGATCGAGGTGCCGGCGCAGGAGATCGCGCGGTTCGCGGATCCGGCGCTGCGGGCGGCGGTGGATCAGAAGCTGCGGGAGCTGGGGTACCAGTACGTCTCGCTGGACCTGCGCGGGTTTCGGTCGGGCAGCCTGAACGAAGTGCACCTGGGGCAATCGTTGCAGAAGCTCGTGCGTTAGGGCGCGATGGTTCCGGCTGAACTGCTGCGGCGGGTGCGACGGATCCAGATCCGGTCGACGGCGCTGGCGACGGACCTGCTGGCGGGGGATTACCACTCGGCGTTCAAGGGGCGGGGCGTCGAGTTCGACGAGGTGCGGGAGTACCAGCCCGGCGATGACGTGCGGCTGATCGACTGGAACGTGACGGCGCGGAGCGGCCGGGCGTACGTGAAGCAGTACCGCGAGGAACGCGAGCTGACGGTCGCGCTGGTGATCGACAGCAGCCGGTCGCTGGACTTCGGGACCTATCGGCAGACGAAGCGCGAGCTGGTGACGGAGCTGGCGGCTTCGCTCGCCTTTTCCGCGATTCAGAACAACGACAAGGTCGGGTTGGTGCAGTTCACGGACCGGATCGAGCGCTACCTGCCGCCGCGGAAGGGGCGGCGGCATGTCTTGCGGTTGTTGCGGGACCTGTTGTACGCAGAGCCGGCGGGGCGCGGGTCTGATTTGGCGGGGGCGGTGCGGTTTGCGCAGCAGGTGCTGCCGCGGCGGGCGATCATCTTTCTGGTCAGCGATTTCCAGCGGCTGGATTTCGAGACGGCGCTGCGGGTGTTGCGGCGGCGGCATGACGTGGTGCCGGTGCTGGTGGAGGATCGGCGCGAGCGCGCGTTGACGCCGGGCGGGTGGGGGCGCTTTGAAGATGCGGAGACGGGGCGGCTGCGCGAGGTGCCGCTGGGCGGGCGGCGGTTTCGGCGGCGATATGCGCAAGCGCAGGACGCGCGGCGGGCGGCACTGCGACAGACGCTGCGGCGGATGAAGCTGGACCTGGTGACGGTCGAGACGGGGCAGTCGTTTGTCGAGCCGCTGCACCGGTTCTTCCAGCGGCGCCAGCGGCGGGTGGCGCGGGCGTGATAGGGGTGCGGGTCGAATTTACTTTGATCACTTTGTCGGTGCTGGCGACGCTGGTTGGGTGTCGGCAGGAGCCGGACGCCGTGCCGGCGGGGGCGACGACGGTCGCGGAGCGCGGGCGGTTCGTGTTGACGATGAACGTGCGGCCGGTGGCGGTCGACTTTGGCGACGCGGTTCAAGTCGAGATGACGTTGTTGGCGCCGGATGGGGCGGCGCCTGAGTTTGGTGAGCTCGACGCGGATGGGGCCGAGGTGAGTGGCGGGGCCGTGCGCGGGCCGGTGCCCGCGGACGAAGGGCGGTCGCGGTGGTGGCGGCGGCTGGAGGTGCGGCCGACGGTGGCGGGGGAGCTGGCGCTGGTGGCGCGGGTGGCGCTCGAGCCGCCGGATGGTGGGGTTGCGGAGACGTTGGTGACGAATCCGGTGACGTTGAACGTACGGTCGGCGCTGAGGGCGGATGATTCGCCGCGGGAGCCGCGGCCGTTGGCGGGGCCGCTAGAACTACCAGATACGCGGTCGCGGGGGTGGGTCTGGTGGCTGGTGGCGGGGGTTGGACTGCTGTTGCTGGTAGCTGGCGGGGTGTGGTGGTTGCGGCGACGGCGAAGGGCGGTGGTGCCGGCGGATCGGACGGCGGTGGCGGCGTTGGATCGGTTGGAGGAGGCGTTAACGCAGGGGGCAGCGCCGGCGCGGCTATACGCTGAGCTGAGCGTGATCGCGCGGAGCTACGTGGGCGCGCGGACGGGTGTGGCGGCGCTGGAGATGACGACGGAGGAGTTGAACGCGTGGCTGGCTAACGGTGCGGCGGCGGCGTTTCAGATGCAGCGGGCGGCGCTGTTGGCGGTGCTGCGAGCTTGTGATGGGGTGAAGTTCGCGGGGGTGGCGGCGGATGGGGCGGCGCTGGGGGGGGACGTTCGGTGCGTGCGCGGCGTGATTGCGGCGACGCGGCCGACGGGGGAGGGCGCGGCATGACGTTCGCGTACCCGGCGGTGTTGTGGCTGCTGTTGGGCTTGCCGCTGTTGTGGTGGCGGTGGTGGCGGCTACGGCGGCGGCAGGCGATTCGGTTTTCGGCGGTGGACTTCGTGCCGGCGGAGCGCTGGCGGTGGCGGCCGACGTGGCTGCTGCCGGTGCTGAACACGGTGGGGCTGGGGTTGTTGGTCGTGGCGGTTGCGCGGCCGCAGGAGGAGACGGCGACCGGTCAGCGCTATGCGGACGGCGTGGCGTTGATGATGGTGCTGGACACGTCGTCGAGCATGACGGCGCGGGACATGGCGTTATTGGGGCGGCCCCAGACGCGGCTGGTGGTCGTGAAGGACGTGTTCGGGCGGTTTGTGGCGGGGGATCCGCCGGCGCTGCCGGGGCGGGCGACGGACCTGATTGGGCTGATCCGGTTTGCGCGGTTCGCGGACAGCGTGTGCCCGTTGACGCTCGATCATGATGCGTTGCTGCGGCAGCTCGAGCGGATGGAGACGGTGCAGACGCGGGCGGAGGACGGGACGGCGATCGGGGATGGGCTGGCGCTGGCGGTGGAGCGGTTGAAGGGCGTGCGGCGGACGGCTGGCTCGGGTGAGCAGCTCGAGATCAAGGGCAAGGCGATCATTCTGCTCACGGACGGCGAGCACAACGCGGGGGTGGTGAGGCCGGAGGAGGCGGCGCAGCTGGCGGCGTCGTTCGAGATCCAGGTGTACACGATCCTGGCGGGCAGTGGGCGGGGGCCGGCGCGGTTGCGGGCGGCGCAGACGCTGGCGACGGTGGCGGAGCAGACGGGGGGGCGGGCGTTTCAGGCGGCGTCGCCGGACGCGTTGGAGGCGGTTTACGCGGAGATCGACGCGCTGGAGCGGACGCGGCTGGAGCAGCGGCAGGTGGTGCGGCGGCGGGAGGCGTCGTTCGGCTGGCTGGCGGGGGCGTTGGCGTGCTTGGGTGGGCAGGCGCTGCTGGGGTTCACGTGGCTGCGGAGGGCGCCGTGAACGGGGTGAGCTTTGAGCGGTTGGAGCTGGCGTGGTTGCTGCTGGTGGTGGCGGGGTTGCTGCCGCTGGGGGGGTGGGCGCTGGTGCGGCGGTGGCAGTTGTGGCGGCAGTTCGCGGAGGACGCGCTGGCGCGGCGGCTGGCGCCGGGGCTGAGCGGCTGGCGGGCGGGGCTGCGGCTGGGGTGTTTGACGCTCGGCTTGTTGTTGTTGACGGTGGCGCTGCTGGGGCCGCGGTGGGGGACGGTTCAGCAGCAGGTCGTGCAGCGCGACATTGAACTGCTGGTGTTGCTGGACGTGTCGCGGTCGATGCTGGCGGAGGACGTAGCGCCGAGTCGGCTGGAGCGGGCGAAGCTGGCGATCCGGGATGACTTGATCCCGGCGTTGGCGGGCGATCGGGTGGGGTTGATGACGTTTGCGGGGCGGTGGAGTCTGGAGTGTCCGCTGACGACGGATTACGGGTTTCTACGGCTGGCGCTGGAGGACGTGACGACGCGGAGCGCGCCGCGCGGGGGGAGCTTGATTGGGGATGCGATCCGGGCGGCGGGCGAGGCGTTCGAGTCGCCGCTGGATACGCGGCGGCTGGTGCTGTTGTTGAGTGACGGGGAGGATCACGGGAGTTTCCTGGTGCGCGCGGCGGAGGGGTTGTGGGCGGATCACGACGTTCCGATCGTGGTGGTTGGCTTGGGGGATCCGGAGGCCGGCGCGACGATTCCGGTGCCGACGGCGGATGGTCGCGGGACGCGGTTGCTCGAACACGAGGGGGAGGTCGTGCGGACGCGGTCAGAGTTCGAAGCGTTCGAAGCGGTCGCGCGGTTGTCGCCGCGTCATGCCTTCGTGCCGGCGGGAACGCGGGACTTTGATTTGGGCGCGATCTACCGCGAGGTGATCGCGGCGCTCGATTACGAGGAGCGGCTGGCGGATGAGCCCGTGCAGCAGGCGGCGCGGCAGCACTGGTTTGCGGCGCCGGCGCTGGGGTTGCTGGCGATCGCGGCGTGGATGAGCGAGTATCGGCGGCGGCGGGTGCGGCTGACCGCGGACGAGGTGTGGCGGGATGCGCGGGTGTGAGGTGGCGATGACGCGGCGGTGGGTGGTTGTGTTGCTGCTGGGGCTGCTGGTCGGTAACGCGTTCGCGCGTTTCGTCGCGGCGGTTGACCCGGTGACGGCGGCGGAAGCGGCGCTGGCGGCGGGGAAGCCGGGCGAGGCGTTGAAGCACTACGAGGCGGCGTTGGAGACGGCGGTGAACCTGCCGGCGGCGCTGCGGTTCAATGCGGGGCTGGCGGCGGAGCGGGCGGGGAATGTTGAGCGGGCGCGCGAGCTGTGGCGGGCGGCGGCGCGGGACGCGGACGGCGCGACGGCGGGTCGGGTGCAGTACAACCTGGGGACGCTGGATTACCAGGCGGCGTTGGCGGCGTTGGCGGCGGGCGATCTCGAGGCGGCCGGGACGCGGCTGGGGGACGCGCGAACGTCGCTGCGGGCGGCGATTGGGCTGGCGCCGGAGTTGGATGACGCGCGGGCGAACCTCGAGCTGGCTTATCAGCTGGAGCGGTTGATCGAGCAGCAGCGGGCGCAGCGGGAGCAACAGCAACAGCAGCAAGGGCAGGAAAGCCAACAGCAGCAGGAGCAGGGTGATTCCGGCTCGGATAGCGCTGGCGGGCAGCGTCAGGATGCGGCGGCGTCGGAGGACGCAGACGGCGGCGAGGCGCGCGACTCGGGCGCGGAAGGCGCCGCGGACTCGGAGGGGCAAGGAAGCGATCCATCCAGCGCCGCGGAACAGGCGACCGGCGATCAACCAGCGGGTGGCGAGGTGGGTGACGCGACGCCGGCTGACGTTGAGCCGGGTGAGGGTGACGGTGAGCTCGCGCCGACGCCGGCGACGGTGGATGGGGTGGCGCTGGCGCCGGACGCGCCGCTGACAGCCGATCAGATTCGGTTAATCTTACAGCGCGTTCGGGATCGGGACCGGGCGCGGCGAGCCCAGTTGCGGGCCCGTGCGGAAGCGCAGGTCGAGAGCGCGCCGGTCGAGCGCGACTGGTAGACAGGCTGTTACGGGCCGAAGCCCGGGGAGGTCAGTCGAGTGACGAGCGAACACGATCGTTCCCGGGGGCGGCTGGTGAGGTGGACGTTGATTGGCGGCTTGCTCGCGTTGCTGGTCGGCGCGGCGGGGTGTCAATCGACCGCGCCGGCCGTGTCGTCGGAGGTGGCCGGCCCGCCGGACGCGTGGGCCTCTTACCGCGGGCTGTTTGCGTATGGTGGCGAGCCGGTGGCAGTCGATGGCGAACCGGTGAAGCGGCTCGAGAACTTGGCATACGTGGCTGGCTATGACACGGCCGAGGACGTGCCGCGGTGGTGTGCGTTTCGGCTTGATCAGCGCTACCGGCCGCGGGCGGCGCTCGACGTCGCCGAGCCGCAGCCGGATTCGCGGGTGGACGCGCCGGAATGGCCGACGGCGGCGGTGTCGGTGAGCGGGTACGTCGCGTTGCCGCTGGCGATGCCGGAGACGCTGGCGCATTGCTATGGCCGAGTGGCGGGACGGCAGGGTTGGCGGGCGACGGGGGTGACGCTGGCGAACCGGGCGGGGCTCGGGGCGTTGTGGGGGGCGTTCACGCAGCGGGTGCTGAGTTGGTCGCAAGAGTTCGACACGCTGTGGGTGATCAGTGGCCCGGTCTATTCGACGCACCCGCCCGAGGTGGCGGAGCGGCGGGTACCGGCGGGCGTGTTCTTGATCCTGGTCGACGAGTATCGCGGTGCGCCGACGGTGCTGGCGTTGTGGTTGCCGCAATCGACGGATGGGTTACCGCACATTCGGACCCGGGTCACGTCGGTCGATCGGATCGAGCGGCTGACGGGGCTCGATTTTTTGTCGGAGTTGCCGGATGACCAGGAGGCCGCGCTGGAGAGCCAGGTGCCGAGCGTGCATTGGAGGCTCGAGGCGCCGCTGGAAGTGGGGGCCAGCGAATAGCCGCCGCGCGCAGTTGCGACTCGTTTCACTTTTCCTTGTATTGCAGGCGGTAGACGCGGCCGAGCAGGTCGTCGGTGATGAGGAGGTCACCGGTGGCGGGTTCGACGATGACGTCGACGGGGCGGCCGAGGACTTGTCCGTCGGGCGTGAGGAAGTCCACGTACTTTTGCTCGCCCCAGGGGTGGCCGTCTTCGAAGTGGATGACGCTGACGCAGTAGCCGGCGCGGTCGGTGCGCTTCCAGGAGCCGTAGTAAGCGACGAAGAGGTCGCCGCGAAGGTTGGGGAACTGGTCGGCGTCGTAGAACGCGAGGCCGGTGGGCGTCCAGTGTGCGCCGCCGAGCCAGGCGGGCGGGACGGTCTGGGCGGCGATTTCGACGAGGCTGGGGTGGTTGGCGTGCTTGGGGTGCGGGACGCGGGTGCCGACGAGGAAGGGATGGCCGAAGAAGTCCTGGTTCGTGTAGTGGTTGAGCTCGCTGGGGGGGTTGAAGTCGGAGATGGGGTGGGCGTGGTCGGCGTGTTTTTCGAGCGTGTGGGCGAAGTCGGGGGTGCTCTGGTCGAAGCCCCAGAGCTCGTCGGTGCCGGGACGGATGGCGAGCTCTTCGGTGTTGAAGAGGCCGCCGGCGTGGCGGCGGGCGTCGCGGCCGAGGAGGTCGAAGGACCAGATCTTCTGGCGGGGGCTGCCGCTTTCGTCGCTGGCGTCGGCGGAGTCGCCGATGCTGGTGTAGAGGCGGTTGTTGTGGATGAGGAGTGTGCGGCGCCAGTGCCGGCCGCCGGCGGGGAGCCGGCCGGGGTGGGTGATCGGTTGGGTTTCGTCAGCGACGAGGTCGTTCGTGGTGTCTTCGGCGCGGAAGATGGCGCCGGTCTCGGCGAACCAGAGAGCGTGGTCGTGCCAGGCGAGGCCGTGGACGGAAGGGTGTTCGCGAACGAAGGTTTGGGCGGTTTCGAAGAAGCCGTCGCCGTCGCTGTCGCGGAGGGCCTTGATCTCGCCGTCGTGGGGGAGGCTGATGTAGAGGTTGCCGGCCGGGTCGAGGGTCATGAGGCGCGGGCGGTGGAGGTTCGTGGCGGCGACGGTGAGCTGGTAGGGCGGGCGGACGCGAATGCCGGCGGGGACCTCGCGCGGGTCGACGTCGGGGGCGGCGTGGTGGAGGGCTTCGTCGTAGCCGGGGTCGGGAAGGTGGGCGGAGACGTCCTCGGCCGGCCCGTGGAGGAGGGCGAGGACGGGGGTGGCGGCGATGATGGCGGTAAGCAGGGCGGGGAGAAGATGCAGCACGGCGGACACTCCAGAACGGCCGGGTGGGTGGTCTTTCCGGGGCGGAGTATAGCTGCAAAAGAGCGCAGCGGCCGCGCGGGACCGCGCGGGGGTGCCAAGCTGGAACGTTGGCGGTGTCGGCGGGTTGGCGGGGCGCTAAGGTTTGGGCGTGATGCGAAGCGCAGACGAGCGAGTGGAAGGCGGCGGCGAGGCGGGCGGGCCGGCGGTGTTGCGGTGGGCGCAGGCGTACTTGCCGGAGTACTTCACGGATGAGCCCTGCCGGTTTCATGCGGAGCTGCTGGCGGACCTGGAGGCGGGGACGCAGCGTTTGATTGCGCGGGTGGCGCCGCGGGGGCATGCGAAGAGCACGTGCGCGGCGCTGGCGTTTCCGCTGTGGTGCGTCTGCGAGGGGCGGCGGCGGAACATCGTGATCATCACGCACGAGGCGTCGCTGGCGACGCAGTTCGTGACGGATATTCGGACGGAGCTGGAGTGCAACGCGGCGATCCTGCGGGATTACGGCGACTTGTGTCGGGGGAGTGACGAGCGGGCCGCGGACGCGGGTCGGCGGCGGCAGCGGGGGCGGTGGTCGCAGGGTCTCTTGATTACGACGACCGGCGTGGCGGTGCAGGCGAAGAGCACGGGGGCGAGCTTTCGCGGGACGAAGGTCGGGCCGCACCGGCCGGACTTGATCATCTGCGACGACATCGAGAAGGACGAGTTTGTCGAGAGCGCGGAGGGGCGGCGGAAGCTGGAGCACTGGTTGCGGCGGGTGGTGATGCCGGCGTTGACGCCGGCGGGGCAACTGGTGGTGCTGGGATCGATCATTCATCACGACTCGTTGTTGGCGAACCTGCGGGACCGGCAGCGGTGGCCGCGGTGGGATTACCGGGTTTACCGGGCGCTGGAGGCGGCAGCGGATGGGGCGGGAGGTTTTTGGAAGGTGGCGTTGTGGCCGGCGCGGTGGCCGGCGGCGCGGCTGGTGGTGGAGCGGGAACGGCTGGGGAGCCTGGCGTTTGAGCAGGAATACCAGGCGAACCCGATTGATGACAGCGTGCGGGTGTTTCAGCCGTCGTGGCTCGGGCGGTATGACCCGGCGGAGCTGGCGGGGCAGACGCTGTACAACGTGATGGCGGTGGATCCGGCCACGGGGGCGAGTGGCGGGGACTACTTTGCGATCTGGGTGGGGAGCGTGGGGACGGCGACGGGGCGGATTTACACGCGTTACCTGAGCTGCGAGCGGATTGGGATCGTGCAGCAGATCAAGCGGATCCTGGCGGTGGCGCAGCGGTGGCAGCCGTTGCGGATCGGCGTCGAGACGGTGGCGTACCAGGTGGTGTTGAAGGAGATCCTGGAGGAGGAGAGCCGCAAGCAGCGGTTGTACCTGCCGATCGTGGGGCTCAAGACGACGGCGAACAAGCGGGCGCGGATTGAGGCGTTGGCGCCGTTGTTCGAGAACGGGACGTTGTTGCTGCCGGCGGACCTGCCGGACGAGATCGCGGCGCAGTTCCTGCATTTTCCGAAGGCGCGGCATGATGACGGGCCGGATGCCTGCGCGATGGGCGTGGAGGTGTTGCGGAGTCTCGGCGGGCCGGTGGAGGGAGCGGTCACCGCGGGACGGGCAGGGGATCGCGTGGGGTGGTGAGGCCGCGGGCGGCGGCGCGGGGAATGGTTTCGCTTAGGATGAGTGGACGGCCGGCACGGTGGCGTGGCGGCCGGCTTTTTTGTGCGCGCTGGAGGTGGGTCATGGTTCGCTGGCTGAGTGGAGCGGTTGTCGTGGCGGCCGTCGTCGGGGCGAGCTGGGGGGCGGAGCGGGCGGTGGTCACGCAGGCGGAGCTGCTGCGGCGGGTGGCGGACCTGGAGCGGCTCTATCGCGCGCCGGCGCCGGATGAGCGGACGGGGATGTTCTCGAGCTATGACCGGCGGTCGCGGATCAAGGCGGATGGCGAGCTGGTCGCATGGGATGCGAACGCGGACGCGGGGAACTTTCTGCGGACGACGGATGACGGCTGGCAGGTGATGGCGGAATTGGACGGGCCGGGGGCGCTGACGCGGATCTGGTCGGCGAACCCGCACGGGCGGCTGCGGATCGTGTTGGATGGCGAGGTGGTGGTGGACGAGGGGTTCGGGGGGTTCATGAACCGGGAGGAACTGCGGTTCATGGAACAGACGGGGCAGCAGGGCGCGACGTTGTACTACCCGATCGGGTTCAGCGAGCGGTGCGCGGTGCTGTTGAAGGAGGGGCAGCCTTA
>CAZCKC010000068.1:0-18263 GCA_964499235.1 uncultured Planctomycetales bacterium
TACGCGTGATGAAGCTCACCTCCTGGCCGGGCGGGTAGGTCTGTGCGAGGGTGTTTGTCACCGCGTCCGCGCCCGTCAGCCGCAAGAGCTTGATCGCGTGGTCGAGCAAGGCGGGGTCGACGAAGGTCTGCGTCGGGGTCAGTCGCCCGACGGCGTTCCAGCCGCGCTGGGCCGCAATCGCAGCCAATTGGCGCCCGTCGTCCGCCACGGCCGATCGGTAGACCGCCAGTCCGAAAAAGTTCCCGAATGCGTCAATCCGGTCGTCCTCGGCCGCGTCGCGGGTGCAGATCACGAGGTCGTTGACCTGCGCGCTGGCCTGCACGCGCTCGACGAGGTAGTTCAATAGCGGCCGCCCCGCGAGCTGCGAGAGCGCCCCGGTTGGGGCGGGCGGCATGTCGATCGTGGCTTCGATCACGAGGCCAGTGCGCATCGCGGTTTCCGTGTCGGGTTGTCGGGAAGAAACGGCGGCGGTACCGGGGCTGCACGGCCGGCGCGCAGCGTTGCGGCGCCGGCTCTATCGCAGGTATCGACTGTTCGCTCCCGGGTCCGCAGTCACGCGTCGAAATCCGCGGGGCGGGGCGTCGTCAGGTCGACTTCGGCGGGTTGCCCACCTCCCGCGGGTCTCCGTCGGCCGCGGCTTCGGCGGCCGCAACCTCGGCCGGGTTGCGGCTGGTGGCCGGTCGGGCGGACATGCAGAGGCGGATCAGGTCGATGAGCTGCGGGCGGAGGTCTTCGAGGGGGCTGCCGGATTTGAGCGCGGCTTCCAGGTCGCTCGAAATCTCGGTGATCGGGACAAAGCCGATGCCGGCGGCCTCGCCCTTGAGAGCGCGGGCTTCGCGCTCCAGGTTATCGCGGTCTTGCTCGCCGTAGGCATTTTCCAGCCGGCTGATGGCGTTGGTCAGGCCGCCGACGAAGTTGTCGATCAGGTCGGCCATCCGGGGGTCGTCGAGCATGGCGCTGACCAGCGGCTCGGTCTTGTTTCGCTTGACGACGTCGGCCAGGGACTCGCGCGAAACCGGCTTGGCCAGGAAATCGTCGCAGCCGGCGTCCAGGCAGCGTTGGCGGTCGGTTTCACTGCTCATCGCCGATACGGCCACGATGGATCGAACGAAGCCCTTCGCCCGAAGCAGCTGGACGGCTGTCAGCCCGTCCATGACCGGCATTTCCAGGTCCATCAGGACGAGGTCGTAGGCGCCCGCGAGCGCCTGCTCGGCGCCCTCGGCCCCGTTTGAGCAGCAGACAAGATCGACGTTCAGCGTATCCAGCAGCCGCTCGTAGAGCTTGAGCGCGACCGGGCTGTCGTCGACCGCCAGGATCCGCGAGCGGGTGGCGTTCGGCGCGAACGAGGCCGGGTCGATCGGGCGGTCGAAGCGGACCGAGACCTCGTGAACCCCAGCGGACCCAGGGATGTAGCGGCAGGTGTCGGTCTTGCCGGTGACGGTCTGCCAGTTGTTGCGCACGGTCACCAGGTGCACCCGGCACGGGCAGCCCTTGTGCATCAGGTTAGCGAGCAGGAAGTACACCCCGTCGGGCCCCAGCTTGCGTGAGGGCACCATGTACGAGGCCGTGTGGTCGCGTGTCAGGTCGACGTCGACGCGCAGGGCAGGGACCCGATAACGGTAGTAGCTGGGGTTGTTGTGGTCGTTGGTGTCGATGCGGGGATCGTGCGTGTCGAGTTCGTCGAGCAGCTTCGACCGCGCGGCCTCATCGAGCTTTAACTTCCGCATAGCAACCGACGCCCCGGGTGCACAAAGGGTTCCAGCGTGGGTGCGGCACCGAACCGACGACCGCCTGTGCCCCCGGTCCGTCGCCTGACTACCCCAGGTATCGGGGCAATCCCGACGCCGGTTGACTAATGTCCGCGCCGGCCGCGGGGGGCCGCGCGTTCGCTCCGCGGAGCCGCCTGCTACCGGACTCGGGCCGAAATCGAGCCGACAGGTATGAGTGGCGGTTGTCCCGCGCCGGGCAACCCGCAGGAATTGCGCGCTGTCGCCGAGGACCGCTCCGCATGGCCGGTCGTCCGTCGCAACCCCCGTGGCCTGAACCGCCCGAGCGCGAGCGTCACGTGCTCCGCGTCTTCGAGCTGCTCGCGTTTTGCGGCGAGTCGTTCGGGCGATTGGCGCACCGTGACGCGCCGGCGATCTGCTCCACCGCGACGACGCTCGCGACGACGCTGCTGAACTACAACGAGGTAATCGTGCTGCTCCGCGACGACGGGTCCGACGCGCTGACCGTCGGCGCCCAGCTCGGGCTCGATGCAGGCCAGGCCGAGCGCTGGCATGCCGACCACCCCGGCGTGCAGCGCATCTGGAGCAGCGGGGACGCACCGGTCGCGATCGCCCGGCAAGACGTCGATCAACCCACGCGGGTCGCCTTCGGCGAGCTCGGGCTGCGTTCGGTCGTGCTGACGGCGCCGCTGCGGTGCCACACTTGTGCGGCCGAGCAGCGCGTCGGGCTCCTGATCGTCAGCGGTCCGCCTGTCGACCGCGACGAGGCGGTCGACCTGCTGGCGCTCGACATCCTCGCGAACCTGGTGGCCGGCGCGCTCGCGACGGCGGCCAGCCGGGCGCACCTCGAGGCCACGAACGCGGCGCTGCGCAAGGAAATTGCCGAGCGGCTCGACGTCGAGACGCAGCTCACCGAGCACACCGTGGCGCTGCGGGCGGCCAACCAGGAGCTACACGCGCAGAAGCAGCAGCTCAAGGCCCAGCAGGAAGAGCTCACCGCCGCCAACGAGGCGCTCCGCGAGGCGAACATCATCCTCGAAGGGCACCAGGGTCAGCTCCGGGCCCAGCAGCAGCAGCTGGCCGAGGCCAACGCCGCGCTCGAGTCCGCCCGCGAGCGGGCCGAGGCCGCCAACCACGCCAAGAGCCAGTTCCTCGCCAACATGAGCCACGAGATCCGCACGCCGATGAACGCGGTCATCGGCATGACCGGGCTGCTGCTCGAGACCCCGCTCGACGGCGATCAGCGCGACTACGTCGAGACGATCCGCACGGGCGGCGACACGCTGCTCAGCGTCATCAACGACATCCTTGATTTCTGCAAGATCGAGAGCGACCACGTCGAGCTCGAGGACGCACCCTTCGATTTGCGCGAGTGCATCGAGTCGGCCATGGACCTCTTCCCGCAGGCCACCGAGAAGGGCCTCGAGCTCGCCTACGAGCTCGACCCGGTGCTGCCGACCACCCTACGCGGCGACGCAACCCGCCTGCGACAGGTGCTCGTCAACCTGATTGGCAACGCGGTCAAGTTCACGGCCGCCGGCTCGGTCACCGTCCGCGTGTCGATCGACCAGCCGCCCGATCCCGGCGGCGACCGCACGCTGACGTTCGCCGTCCAGGACACCGGCATCGGCATCCCGCCCGAGCGCCGCGAGTCGATCTTCGACTCGTTCAGCCAGGTCGATGCGTCGACGACGCGCCGCTTCGGCGGCACCGGGCTCGGGCTGGCGATCTGCAAGCGCCTGGTCGAGCTGATGCACGGAACGATCTGGGTCACCTCGGAAGAGAACGTGGGCTCGACCTTCTCCTTCACGATCCGCACGCGGATGGCCGACGGGCCGGCCGTGGTCCGCTTCCGGCGCGAGGAGCCGCCCTTCGACCCGCGCCTCGCGGCCGACCATCCACTCAGCATCCTGCTGGCCGAGGACATCGCCGTGAACCAGAAGCTGGTGATCGCGATGGCCGAGCGGATGGGCTACCGCGTGGATGTGGCCGCCAACGGGCGCGAAGCCGTCGAAGGGGCGCTGCGCCGGCCGTACGACTTGATCCTGATGGACATGCGGATGCCGGAGATGGACGGGCTGGAGGCCACCCGCGAGATCCGCCGCCGGCTGCCGCCCGGGCAACAGCCACGGATCGTCGCCCTGACCGCCAACGCCATGCCCGAAGACCGCGCGGCCTGCCAGCAGGCCGGGATGGATGACTACCTCCCCAAGCCGGTGAAGTCGGCCGACTTCAAGGCCGCCATCGCGCGGTGCATCCAGTGTCGCCACGCGGTGCCAGTTGCCGCCCTGCCGCCGCGCGCGACGCCCTGCCAGAACGCGATCACGCCGGCGGCCGCTCCGCCACTGGCCGGCGCGAACTGGGAGCAGCTGCTGGAGTTGGCGGCCGCCGGCGAGCGCGACTTGCTCAGCAGCATGCTGACGCTGTTCGAGGGGGAAATCACGCCGCTGATCCAGCAGCTGGTCGCGGGGCTCGCGCAGCAGGAAGCCCCCGCGGTCCGGCGGGCGGCCCACGGGATCAAAGGCGCGTCCGCCTCGATCGGCGCGGAGCGGCTGTACGCGCTGAGCGCTGCGGTCGAGCAACAGGCGCGGGACGCCCAACTGGCGGACCTCGCCGACACGCTGGACCAAATTCAGTTCGAATTCGAGCGCGTGTGCGTCGCCCTGGCGCAGGCGGCCGGCTGATCGGCCCCCGCTTCCGAGTTTGCCCGGAAAGGCAAGAAAAACGCCACGGACCCGCGTTGGAGCCCGTGGCGTGATCGTTGTCAGGTCAAGAAAACTTAGTCGATCCGACGAACGTTGTCGGCCTTGGGGCCTTTCTGGCCGCTGGCCACGTCGAACTCGACCCGCTCGCCCTCGGCGAGGGTGCGGTGCCCGTTCATCTGGATGGAGGTTTGGTGGACGAAGACGTCTTTGCCGTCGTCGCCAGTGATGAAGCCGTAACCCTTGGTGTCATTGAACCACTTTACTGTACCGGTAGGCATGATGCTGGACCTTGCTACATGATTGGTGCGATCGGAAGGGAGCCGGCGGGAGCAAACGATGTTCCACGCAATAGGTTCAGAAGGCGGGTTCCCTTCCCGAGCACGCAGCGTGAAGTATTGTCCGGGCCGCAACAAAAATCAAGGGATGTTTTGTTGCGCCGCCCCCGTTTGACCCATTGTCCCGCCCCCCCTAGGGTGATCGATTAGGTGCACGCAACGCCCCATGGCGATGGAATCGCCGCCTGCACGCCGGCAAAGGAGTGGAAGCGTATGCTGGGACCCGGATCGTCCACCGAGCAATCGACGGCTGAGCACCCCGACGTGGCCCACGCGCATTTCGACCATCGCGACTGCTTTGTGTGCGGGCCCGACCATCCCGACGGACTGCGGCTGTGCTACGCGCCCGCCGGTCAGGGCGCGCTCACGGCCGAGGTCCCGGTCTCACCGGCGCTGCAAAGCTACCCGGATCGGCTGCACGGCGGGATCATAGCGATGATCCTGGACGACGCGATGACGAACTGCCTGCTGCGGCGCGGCATGCCGGCGGTGACCGGGCGGCTGAATGTGACATTTCGGCGGCCGGCGAACCTGACCACGCCGGCCCGCGTCCACGCTTGGTTGGTTTCTGAAAGTGCCAGTCTTTGCCGGATGCGGGCCGAATTCCGACAGGGCGAACACCTCATTGCCCGGGCGGAGGCCAAGTTTGTCCCTGCGCCGGAAGCACCACCGAGCGAGCCTGACGACGCCCATTGAATCGTTGGGCGCGGAGTCGGCCCCCCTTACTTTTCCGCCGGTCCGGGTGCAAAAATCAGCACCGAATTATCGACGCGGCGCTCGCCGGCGTGGTCGAATTGGCGGTTGTCTGACGGAAAATTCACGACACCGCGGTCGGCCACCCACATGGTCGTCGACCCCCCACCATCCAGGTTGATCGCGTGCTCGCAGCCCAGCGCAAGCATCAGGGCCTGGAGCTCGTCGAAGTTCATGCCGGCCGCCTCCTCCGCGTGTCGCCCGTCGACCGTGACGAAGACGATCGTGCCGTCGGGCTGCGTGCCGACCACCGTTCGCGGGTGACGCCGGGCCATGCCGGACCCGGTGTTGACGGCCACACGCTCGCCCTCCCAGAGCAGGAGCGGGCCGGTGACCATGACGTTTTCGGGGGTGGCGTCCCCGCGCCAGCCGTCTTCGGGCCGGCGGATGAGGCGGAAGTCGCCGTCCGCGGTGACGGCCAGCCCGGCCTGGTTGAGCCAGCCCGCCTCGGCGGCCTGCTCCGCGACGACGTGCCCGTCGATCTTCAGAAAGCAGACCGAAACGTAATTCTTCGTGTCATAAAAGGTGCCGTTGACGGCGGCCGTCGCGCCGGCGTCGGTCGCGATTTCGCTCGTGTGGGACAGGCCGACGGGGTCGACGAAGACGATGTGGGGGTCGTTTTGCGGCTCGATGCCGGAGCCGGCGACCCAGAGGACGTTCAGGCTCTGGGGAGCGCCGTCGAGCTCGGGAATCTGCGTTTGAGCGTGCCAGATGCCGGGAGCCACGCTCGTCGGCCCCAGCGTGACCGCACCGACGGTTGCGGGTGGCGGGGAGTGGAACGCGGGTGCCGTCTTCTTGCCGGGTGCGGTGCAGCCGGCCGCCAGTAGGGCGACGCCGGCGGCGATGGCGAGGAAGCGAACGCGGGTCATCCAGTTGCGGCGCATGGGCGTATTCCTTGCGTGGCGCGGCGTGGGGCGATTGGGTTGCCGCGGAGTCTACGCTGACCCGTCGCGCGCGGGAATCCTCTCGGACGACGCGCGAGGGCTTTCCTTAGCGTTCGGCGACGAGGCGGAGGATCTCCTGCTGCGTCGCGACATAGAGCGTGCCCGCGGGTGTGAAGGCCAGGTCGCGGAGGGTGCTCGGGAAGTTGGCGGCGAATTGGCCGGGGTCCGCCAGGGCAGTGCGATCGGCGACGAACGGCATCGTGACGATCGTGCCGGCCGTCCGGTCGGCGGCCATCAGGTCACCTTCGGTTTGGGGGCCGTAGGCGCTGCTGGGGTTGACGCTGAGGCCGACAAACTGCTCGCCGAGGATCGCGTAGAGGACGGGTGGGCGGAAATCGGGGTTGGCGGCGACGAAGTCGAGCTCGGCCGGCGTCTCGGCGTTCCCGACGACCGTTGGCCAGCCGAAGTTAGCGCCCGCCCGGAGCGGGTGGATCTCGGTGCTGCTATCGGTCGGGTGGTCGATGATGAACCCGTTGTCAGAGATCGGGTCGAAGGTGAGGCCTTGTGGGAAGCGGAGGCCCGTCGCGAACACGCTGGAGTCGGCCGTCGGGTTGTCGGCCGGCACGGCGCCGTCGGGCGTCAGGCGGTGCACCTTGCCGAGGGGGCTGGCGGGGTCCTGGGCGGCCGGCGGGTCGGCGAAATCGCCCACGGCGACATAGAGCTGGCCGTCGGGCCCGAAGGTGAGCTTGCCGCCGATGCGGCTGCCGGTGCTGCCCGCGGGCAATGAGAAAACCAGGGCTTCACCCCCTTCCGCGACATTGTTCAGGGCGGTGAAGAAGACGACGCGGTGGTCGAGGATCGCCTCGATGTCGGTCGCGTCGCCGGCGGTGCTTGACCGGCTGTAGAGCGCGTACAGGCGGCCGTCGGTAGCGAAGTTCGGCGAGAGGGCGATGTCCAGCAGGCCCCGCTCGCGGAAGCTGTTCACCAGCAGGTCGGTGAAGGGTGCTTCCTGGAGCACGCCGTCGACGATGACGCGGATGAGCCCGGTGGTGCGCTCGGCGAAGAACACGCGGCCGTCGCCGACGGGAGCGATGGCGGTGATCTCGTTGCCGTTCTGGACCAGAATCTCGCCCTCGATCGTCTCGCCGACGGGGATGGTGATCACCGCGGGGAGGCAGCCGACGAAGGCGAGCGGGAGAGTGAGGGCGAAGATCCAATGGGCGAGTCGCGAACGACGGGGCGGCATGCGGGCGTCTCCTGCGGGGTTGACTTCCTTGTCGACCGAACCACACCGCGAATCATAGGCCGGGGGCGGGATGCCGCAAAGTCGGGCGGGTACGCCCGGCGGCGGGATTGGCCTGAGCGGAGCGCCAACTCGGACGTCGCGCGGTCGGCCCCGCGACGCTGGACCATCGAAATGCACCTCCTGGCCGCACCGGCCGATGATTGGGACAACGACTCTCGCCTGGACCCCCCTCGGAAAGGAGCGCGGGCATGGCCGATGCGAAGGGCCGGTGGCCGGTCGCGGTATTGTCGGCGGTGGTACTGTTCGGGACCGTGCTGGCGCTCAACACGCCGCGGTTTTCGGCGGCGGGGGCGAGCGATGACCCGGAGGCACTGCTGGCGGCGGCCTGGGAGCGCGCGGGACGGGTTGAGGACTTCACCTGCCGGTTCTTCAAGCACGAGCGGGTGCAAGGTGAGTTGAAAACACCGCAGACGATGGCCGCGTCCTTTCGCGCCGCCCCGTTGAGCGTCCACCTGAAGTGGCTCGAGAACCCTGGGCGGATCCAGCGCGCGTTGTACGTGGCCGGCGCGCATGTCGCGGCCGACGGCACCGAGCAGGTGCTGGTCGAGCCCAGCGGCGTGATCGCCCGGGCGCTCAAGCCGAAGGTGGCGATCCCGCTGCACGGGCAGCAGGCCCGCCAGGCGAGCCGGTACACGCTCGACGAGTTCGGCTTCCAGGCGGCGCTGGCGCGGATCCGGGCGGAGAACGAGCGGTTTGTGGCCGCGGGCGTGCTGACGTGGGAGCCGGTCCGCGGCGGCGTGGTGGATGGGCGGCCGACGCTGGTGCTGACGCGGCGGCTGCCCGCGGCGGGCGGCGGGGAGTACCCGAACGCGAAGCTGATCATCGAGTTGGACGCGGAGTGGCTGCTGCCGGTGAACGTCGAGGCGTACGCCGATGCGGCCGGCACGGTGTTGCTCGAGCACTACCGCTGCGCGGGGCTGGAGCTAAACCCGGGGCTCGACGACGGGCACTTCAGCTTCTGAGGTGCGTGGCGGATCGACGGGCGGTGGCGGCGGCGTTCCCGGCGGATCCGCGGGCGGCGGCTGAAATGCGTCCGGGGATCGCGTAGGATGGACGGGTGTCTTGGGTCTCGCCAACGATTCCGCGGGAGTGCACGCATGCAGCAGCCGGTTGAATTTGAGCAGGCGATCGAGCGCAAGTTTCCGGAGCCGGTCGCGATCGCGATCGTGAAGGATCCGCTGGGCAAGTACAACCCGGTGACGATCAGCTGGTGCACGCAGGTGTCGGGCGAGCCGCCGATGCTGGCGATTGCGCTGAAGCGGAATCGCTACTCGCTGGATTGCATCCAGGCCCGCGAGGACTTCGTGGTCGCTTTCCCGGCCGCCAGCCAGGTGGAGCTGACGCGGCTTTGCGGGACAGCATCGGGTCGCGACGCAGACAAGCTGGCGGAGTCGCAGGCCCCCACCCAAGCGGCCCAGCGGATCGACAACGTGCTGCTCGACGAAGCGGCCGCGAACTTTGAGTGCCGCAAGGTGCGCGAGTTCGCAACCGGCGACCACGTCGTCGTGGTTGGCGAGGTGGTGCAGGCCCACGTCAACGCTGACGCGGCGACGCAGCGCCTTTACACGCTGAGCTTCGAGACCATGGGCAGCGTGACCCCGGCCTGACGCGCCCGGCTCGGCCGCGTCGACTCCCCAAAATAAGAATGGGCGCGGACGTTGTCCCGGCCCGCCTTTCCATTGCATCCCAGATGATCGCGGCTGAGGGCAGCGAACGCCGGCTCAGTGACCGCCCGTCGCGCAGGTATCCGCGCCGCGCTTCTCGAGGTACTTCTGGTGGTAATCCTCGGCCCGCCAGAAGGTCTGGGCCGGCTCGATCGACGTCGCGATCGGCTTGCTGAACTGTTCCTGGATCGCGTCCTTGGAACGCTGCGCGATCTCGGCCTGCTCATCGTCGTAGACGAAGATCGCCGAACGATACTGCGACCCGAAGTCAGGCCCCTGCCGGTTTACCTGGGTCGGGTCGTGCGCCCGCCAGAAGACCTGCAGCAGGTCCGCGTAGCTCACCTTGCTCGGGTCGTACTTCACGTGCACGACCTCGGCATGCCCGGTCTTGTCCGCGCACACCTCTTTATACGTCGGATGCTCCTTGTAACCGCCGCTGTAGCCGACCGCCGTTTCGACGACACCCTCCACCTTCTGGAAGGTCAACTCGACCCCCCAGAAACAGCCGGCACCAAACATGGCTTCCTGCGTCTGCATCGCTGTAACTCCCTTGGTCGCGCTCCCCGTCGCCGGCTCGCTGGCGGCTGGGGCCGCGGTCGTGGTCGAACGTCCGCTGCCCGCCTGACGCGTACCCTTGCACCCGTCGCTGGCCGCAAACATGAGCATCACGATGCCCACGCTGAGCAAGCTCCCGTGCACGCTGGTCATCAGATCCTCCCGGAACGATTGGCTCACGCCTTTTAAGCGTTACGCGAGCCCGCCGGCCGCGGTTCTCATTTCTCGCCCGACGGGGCCTCCGGCGGCCGACAGCGCGTGCAGGGCTTCAACTCCCGTTCTCGCGCCTCGGCCAGCGTGATCGCCACCCCGCCATCCCGCACGTACGAACAGTCTTGTCGATGATACCGCGTCCCGTGCGGCGTCACGTAGACCACTTCTTCAGCGACTGGGCTCTCCGGCTTTTGCGCCCCTGGAGTGCCCTCAGAACCTCCCTGTCCGGCAACCGGCTGATCCGATTCGACCCCCTCGGCCGGCGCCCAGAGCCCGCGCTGATGCCTCTCCGCCAGGGTTTCGTAGTAGGCGAACACCGGCGCGTAAGGCCGCTTCGCCCCCGGCTCGCGCCGCGCGTAGCCCTGCCGCACGATTTCAAGGTTGATGAAAAGCCCGTCGGGCGCGCGAAAGAGCAACACCTCCACCGGCGGATAGCCGCTCGCGCCGCCACGTGCCGGCTCAAACGCTTCGAACGCGCAACCGGCTTCGTCCGCGTTATCCGGGTCGGCGCCGGAATCGCCCGCACCGCCCCCCGTTTCCGCTTGACGATCAGCAGCCCCCCACTTCCCCGGCTGAAAGACGTACACCCGCTCGCCCTTCAGCAGGTTTTCGCAGAACGCCGTCGCGCGCGCCGCCGCCGCCGGCGAATGCTCAAATCGCCGCACGCCCAGCAGCCGCACCGGCACCGCGAGCTCCCCCACCTCGAGCACCACGCGGTCGCTCGCCGCCACCGCCAACACCCGCCGCGCCGGCTGATCCGCGCACGCGGGCGTCACCCAGCCCGGCGACGCCGTCTCGGCCGCGCACGCCGCGACTGCCCCACTGATCCAGCCCATCGCCGCCCAGCCGGTACGTCGCATCGCAACCCTCGCTTGCAATCAAGTTGAGGTCGGTAGATCTGTCAGCCTAGAGAGCCCCCGACCACGGGTCAATCCAAACCCGGCCCCGCGCAAGTGGCCGGCCACCCGGTCTTCTCATACGATGGAGTTGGTTTCGGATTCCCTTCGTCCTCATCGAGCCCGCAAAGCGAGCAACCGACACGTGAATGCGCGCGTGACCTTGACGACGACGCGGCGGCCGCCGCGGGCGGCTCGCTCGACAGCCGTGCTGCTCGCGTTGCTCAGCCCCGCGTTGGCATTCGCAACCCCGCAGCACTGGGGCTTCGGCTTCGGCTACCTCGTCTGCCTGGAAGAAGACGATCGCGGGCGTCAGGCCTTCTCCGTCTACGCCCCGCCGCTGCACGTCGCCGACGGCCCGTGGCAACTCCGCTGGCGTACCGCGATCGAGCTGCCCGCCCTCGTCCCGAACGGCCTCGTCGTGGGGGACTTCTGGCCGGCACCAATGAGCGAAGAAGCCGTTGTAGCCGTCACCCGCGCCAATGCCGGCGCGCTCGAAACCCTGACTTACGACGTCCCCGATCTGTTCGGTCCTGATTCCTGGCCGCTGGTCGGCAGAAACGCGCTCCGCCTGCCGCGCGACGCGGCCGCCGACCGGGTCCGCAGCGTCGCGGCCGGCGATGTTCTGAACCTCGGCTTCGACCAGCTCGTCGTGCTCCTGGCGGGCGAGACCGCCGGCGAACCCGACGAACTGGTGCTCTTCGAGCCGCCGCCGAAGGCAGGCCAGGGCGCCTGGCGGATGATCGGCGCCGTCACGCCGCTGACGTTCAGCCGCCCGGTCGACCTCGCGATCGCCAATTTCTGGGGTCAGGCGAACACCCGGATTGCGCTGCGGACCCCCCGCCGCGGCGACGCCGACCGGACGAGCTATTGGGCGGTCCGCCGGAACAACCTCGGTGTCCTCGAGGCTACCCAGGTCGCGCAGGGCGTGCTGCCCGCCGCCGACCACCCGCCGACCTTCTTTGTGGCCGGCGACGCGCTCAAGGACGGCTTCGGCTACCTCTTTCTCGGCGACGGCACACCCGGGAGCGACGCCGTCGCCGTCCGCGTTGCCCCCGTCAACCTCAACGACCCCTTCGGCGCGATCTGGGTCGAAGAAGGCATCACCTTCGCCGGCGCGGACCTCCGCAACCGCTCGACCGCCAGCGGCCAGGCCATCATGACCGCTCGCCGCGAGCGCCCGCACGGACGGGTCGTCGCCGCCGACATTGGCCGCGTGTTCGGCTACATCACCCCCGACGCCGCCGAGCGCCGCGCACTGCTCGAAAAAGATTGGACCGCCGCGGGCGGCCCCGATGTCGAGGTCGCGTTCGTTCGGCGGCTGCCCGAGTACCCGCGCACGATCCCCGAGCAGTGGCAGGAGCAGCCCTGGCCTGCCGAAATCGACGAGCACTTCGGCTGGCCGCTGGCGGGCGAGTCGTTCGAGTTCGCCGTCTACCTGAAGAACAATGGCTCCGAGCCGCTGCCGGCCGAGTCGGTCGGCATCGTCGCCTGGGTCGGCGCGGCGCAGCCGAACGTCGACGCCCTGCCGGACGCGGCCGGCGCGATCAGCTTCCGCACGCGCCTCACCGAGCCGCTGGCGCCCTTCAACCCGGAAGAGCCGAATTACGCGGAAGTGCGGATTCCCGCCACGTGGCCTTACGCGCTCGAGCAGCCGGCCGGCTGGACGTGGCGGCGGTTGAACCTCGAGAGTGTCGGCGAGCGTTGGCTGGTCGTGCGCGCGTTTCACCGCGACGATCGCAACCGCCGCAACGACCGCTACGAGGTCCCCTTCCACGCGCACCAGCTGCGCCCGGTCGTGCCGGCCACGGACGAAGCCCGTGCGCTCTCGCGGCGGCTGCCGACGGTCACCGGTGACCCGGAATCGTACGAGTACGTGGTGCGCAAGCTGGCGGACGCGCTGACGGCCGTCTGGGCGCGCTCGCCGGGTAGCGACACGCGCCCGATTCCGTTTCGCGTGAGTTCCGCTGGCGTGCGCCCGGGCCAGCCGGTCACGCTGACGGATGACCGGGTGCGCTACGATGCGACGCCGGAGCTCGGGCTCGACTTCGGACTGACCAGCAACTTCCTGCGGTTCAACCGTGCCGACGGGGGCGGGCTGCTGAACTCAGTGGCCGCCCAGCTCCGGACCAACACGCGGGTCGAGGGGGCGGTGATCGTGCCGAGCTGGACGCGGCGGATCCCGCTGAGCGACGAGCAGGTGGTCCAGGCGCACACCTGGTACTGGGGGCGCGGCAATGGCGGCGATCCCTACACGCGCTGGCACGCGGCGCTGATCGACCTCGACCGGCGGTTGCTGGGCGTGCGGTATGGCGGCACGTGGCCGTGGCGCCGGCTGCTGCCCCCCGCGCTGGACATCGTGCTGCAAACCCGCGACGGCCAGCCGATCCCGGCGGCCGAGGTGGTGTTGTGGCGCTGCGATCCGCACGCGGTTGAAGCGGTGCTGAGCGGCACGACTGACGCCGACGGGCGGTGGCCGCCCGGCATTCCGCGCGGTGAGAGCTACCGGTTCGACCCGTTCGACCTGCCGCTGCGCAGCGATCCGGCCGTCGAGGGTTCGGCCGTCATCCTGACGTACGCAGTGGGTGAGCACCGCGACTTCGCGGTCCTCGGCTCGAACAGCTCGGCGGCGCACAGCGCGTACGCCTTGTTCGCGGCGGCCGTGCGGGATTCGGGGGGCTACACCTGGACGGTCGACAGCCTGTATCGCCCCGACGCGCCGCCTCCAACCTTCGATGTGAGCAGCGCGACGATCGGCCGGCGGGCGCTGTTCGCGGTCGCGGGTGAGCGCAACAAGCGTTACCGGCTCTACCGCCGCTGGCCGCCGACCTATCGTTTCGAGCAGATCGCTGAAACCCGGGCGACGGGGCAAACGCAGGTTCGGTTCGAGGACGCGCTGGACGCTGCGGACTGGGTCGGGGCGGACCGGCACCGCGCGCTCTACTACATCACCGAGCTCGACGGCGGTGGCGAATCGAACCCGCGGCGCATCGTCGCCAGCGCGATCGCGAACGCCGGCGGGCTGAGCCGCACGCCGGACGAGAACCTGCTGCTGGGGGTGAACGCGACGAACGCGCAGCCGTTCCTGTTGCTGCTCGACGGGGTCACGCCGCTGGTCGAACTCGCCAATCACCCCGTCGCGGCGCTGCGTCCCATCAAAGCGGTGATGTCGACCAAGCACAACGGACGGGTCTACGCCCTGCACGAGGCCGAGGCTGATCCGCTTCAGCGGTATTTCACGCTGGTGACGACCGGTGGTGACACCAGTGCGGCCCGCCCGCCGGTGATCGACAACCTCCTGACGGCCGAGGTGACGCAGCTCACCAGCGAGTTGCCGCAGGCGCTGACGCTCGGGGAGACGCCCGGGGCGCGGCGGCCGGTGCTGGTCGGCGACTTTGCGAGCGAGACGGGCAGTCCTACGCCAGCATCGCGGGTGGTGGCGGTCGACGGCGCGACGATTCGTGTCGAGACGCGGCTCTTCGACCAGATGCTGACCGCGCGGCGGCGGGTGACTGTCCGCAGCGGAGCCGGCGTGCGGGGCAGCGACGCGGCGCGGCGCGAGCTGCGCGAGCCGCGCGACCTGGCGGTGCTCGCGTTCCGTGATGACGAATACGTCGCGATCGCCGATACCGGCAACAACCGGATCGTGGTGTGGGACGCCGCCACGCGTTTTGTGACGTCCTGGGACGTGCCGGCCGGCGCGCTCACCGCGGTCGCGGCGCATCCACGCGAGCCCGGGACGCTGTTCGCGCTCGCGCGCGGGGCCAACGGGCAGAGCGACGTTCACGAGCTGACGTTTGACGGGCGCCGGCTCTCTCCCGCCCGCGGCTCGCCGGCGCCGATCAACGTCTCGAGCAAATCGAACGTCCGCGAGCTCGGCCTCGACGTCGCGTTCGACCCGCGACGGCGCGAGCTGGTCGCGGCCGTCACCGACGCCTCGCAGCAACGCGTTGTCGAGCTCGCCCGCGGCGGCTACCGCTGGCGGGTGATCGCCACGCATACCACGCCGCTCGAAACCCCCGGGGCCGAGCGGACGCTGGGCCAGCCACGCGACGTGGCCTACCGGCTCCAGGACGGCCAGCTCGAGCTTTACGTCCTGGACGGCACCGATCGCGTGTCGCGCCTGCGTTAAGGCGGATTTTCAACCGGACATGGGTGCGACGACGCAAGCCGGGTATGATCTCCGCGGCGAAGCGGAACCGTTCAACAGGAAGGGTTGATCGATGCGATTGTTGGCACTGGGTCTGGTGGGAGGTCTGCTGGTGGCCGGGTCGGCCGGGGCGGCTGAGCTGAGCGAGGCCGAACGGCGTGAGCTGGCGCAGCACTTCGGCTTTGAGTCGCTGCAGACTTACCGGCTCGAATACGGCATCAGCAACCTGGTGGCGGGTGACCTTGACGGCGACGGCCGCACCGATCTCGCGCTGTTCAACGGCTACCGCAACCGCATCGAGCTGCTCTTCCAGCCGAACCCAGACATTCCCCGCGCGTCGGACGAGCCGGACCGCGATCAGAACGAGCTGCCCAGCCGCGGCCCGCTGATCGTCCAGCACATCCCGGTGCCCTACCGGGTGGCCGACCTGCAGATCGGTGACGTGACCGGCGACGGGAAGAACGACCTGGTGTTTTTCGGCGAACCAAAGGAGCTTGTCGTCCTGGCGGCGACGGCGCCGGGCGCGTTCGCGGCGCCGGCCGGCATTCGCGCGCCGCAGGGCGAGGCGCAGGCGCGTAAGCTCGTGCTGGCCGACCTCAATGGTGACGACCGGACCGACGCGGCGTTGCTGGGCAGCGACGCGCTGCTGCTCTTTTTCCAGCAGGCGGATGGGCGGCTCGGGGATCCGGTCGTGCGGACTCACTCGGTGCCGCAGCCGCTGACGCTCGAGACGCTGGACGTGAACGCCGACGGCCGGGCCGACCTGCTCATCACCAGCGACGGCGAGCAGGCCGGCGCGTACGTGTTCTTGCAGGGGGCGGCCGGTGGCCTCGGGCCGCTGCACCGCGTCGAGATTCCGGCGCTGCGGGCGACGCAGGCGGTGCCGCGGTTTCCTGGCGGGGACGACCTGCTCGCGATCGAGGAGACCACGGGGCGGCTGATCCGCTACCGGTGGCAGGTGCCGACGTCGCAGGCGACGCAGCCGACCTGGCCGCTGCTGCTCTACAGCTATCCCGTGAACAGCAAGAGCGACGATCACCCGGCCGCCGTCGGGCCGATCACCGGCGACGCGCGCGTCGACCTCGTGGTGGCCGACCCGGAGGCAGCCCGCCTGTACCTCTACACGCAGAGCGGTGACGCGCTCGCCGCGGGACAGGGCTTTCCCGGGCTGAAGGACACGCTCGATGTACAGATCGTGAACGCCGACGACGACCCGGCGGCCGAGCTGCTGTCCGTCTCCGCGACCGAGAACCTCGTCGGGGTGTCGGACTACGCCAACGGCCGGCTGACGTTTCCGGCGGCGGTGGCAACCAAGGGTGCGGTGCTCGGCGCGGCGGTGGCCGACCAGCGGCTGGCATACCTCACGCGAATCCGCGACACGGCGGAGCGGGAGGCGTTAATCGCGGATGAAGACGATCGTGAGGCGGAGGCGTTTCTCATCGTCACGCGGCTCGCGGGCGACGACGAGTTCACCTATGTCGCGGTCGAGGAACTCGACGACGAGCCGCGGGCGTTGCGTTGGGCGGACGTGAACCAGGACGGCCGCCGCGACATTCTTGCCTTCTTCGACTTCTCGCCGCTGCTCACGTTTCTGCAAACCGAAGACGGCGAATTCGAAGCGTTCGGCGGTGCGAACACGCGCTCGGGGCTGGTCGAGCGCGTCCGCCTGCCGGCCACGACCTTCGTGGATATCACGGCCGACGGGAAGCCCGAGATGATTGTGGCCGACGGCAACATCGCCCGCGCGCTCGCGATCGTCGACGGGCGCTGGTCGGTGATCGACCAGATCAACCCGCCCCGCGCTGACGCGCGGCTCACGGGGCTCACGGGCTACCTGCACGGGGGGGAGCCCCATCTCGTCGCCTACGACCAGCGCGACGGCGAGGTGGCGCTGTTCACCCGCGACGCGAACGACACCTTCGCCCGCGGGCGAACGCTGCCGCTCGGCGCGTTCGACGTCAGCTTCGTCGGTCCGCTGCCAAGTGAGGAGGGTGAGCCGCCGCATCTGGTCGTTCTGGACGCGGATCGGCTGGCGCTGTTGCAGGCGGCGCAGCGGCAGGAAACGCTTTACGAACGGCAGACCTATGCTTCGGACGAAGACGAGGCGTGGCTCAGCGCGATTGCGGCCGGCGACGTGAACGGGGATGACACGCCCGACGTGGTTCTGGTTGACGCGCGCAAGGCGCACCTCGAGCTGCTGTCGATCCTGCCCGACAACACCTTCGTCCAAGTCCACCGCTTCCAGGTCTATGAGGGCAAACGCTTTCGGGACGAGCCCGAGTACGGCGGCGAGCCGCGCGAGATCCTCGTCGCCGACATCAACGCCGATGGCGTCGACGACATCGTCATGATCGTCCATGACCGGGTGATCGTGTATCCCGCGAGCCAATCGTAAGAGCGTGCGTGCGGCGCGCTACGTCGCGCGCTCGACCAACCACGCGGCCACAGTGTCGGCCGCCTCGGGACGCCCCAAGTCGCGGGCGGCGGCGCTCATCCGCGCGCGCTCCTGCGAACCCGCCAAACGCTCCAGCGCCGGTTCGAGCGCGGCCGCGTTCTGCTGCGGATCACGGTGGTCGGTGAGGTGGATGGCGGCACCACGCTCCGCCAGCACGCGGGCGTTCGCGGCCTGGTGCTGGTCGCGGTGGTACGGGTATGGCAGCAGGATCGAAGGCCGGCCCAACGCGGTGAGCTCCGCCAGCGTCGACGCGCCGGCCCGGCTGATCACCACGTCCGCCGCCGCGAGCGCGGCCGGCATCTCGTGCGTGAACGCGAGAACCGTTGCCGCCACGCCGGCTGACGCGTAAGCCGACTCGCAAGCGGCCTGGTCGAGCGGCCCGGTCAGGTGCAGTAACTGCCACTCGGGATGCCGCGCCGCAAACGCCGGCCACGCGATTGCCAGCGCCTGGTTGATCGTGCGAGCGCCCTGCGATGCGCCGGTCACCAGCAGCACGGGACGATCGGCGTCGAGGCCGAACGCTGGCCGGGCGGCGACTGGGTCAACCGCTCGAAACGCCGGACGAACTGGGCAGCCGGCGACCACGACCCGGTCGGCCGGCCAGCCCGGGAATGCTCCCG
>CAZCKC010000069.1:0-18257 GCA_964499235.1 uncultured Planctomycetales bacterium
CATCTGCTGCGCGAGCAGGAACTGCTCGCGGTGGGCCTTGCCGCTGTCACCGAAGACGGCAAAGCTCAGCGCGCCGGGCTCGTCGGGAAAGGGCCGCAGCGTGCCGCTGAACAGCGTGCGGCCGCTGCCGCTCAGCGCGATTGCATAGGGCAGCGGCGCGTCGAGCGGCGTCTGGGGGACGGCGACCTCGTGGCGGACGCCGGCCGGTGTTTCAACGCGGATCGTCTCGTCGGGCGTGGTAAAGGTAATGGTGAAGCCGGCCGGGCGGCTTGCGTACCAACTCAGGCTGCGCTGCTCGAAGTCGGCGCCGGCCTGGACCAGCGGACCGTTCGCGATCCACACCGGCAGCAGCCACGGCGCAGCGTACATGAAGCCGACCGACAGCGCGGCCAGCACGAGCAGCGCGACAAGCGTCCGGTTCAGCGTCGGGCGGGTTTCAGCGGCCGTCATCGATCTCATCCAGTGAATCCCGGGGGGTCGGCGTCGAGTGCGTGGCGAGCCACTCGCGAAACTGGGTCAGGGCGGCCGCCCGCGTGGCCTGCGAATCAAAGCCCCAGAAGTTCTCGCCGGCCACGACACGCATGAAGCGGAAGTTCTCCGGGTCGGCGTCGTGGAGCTGCAGGATCGCGAGCATCGCGGCGTCGCCGACGGTCTGGCTCACGAGCCCGAAGTCGGGCACCGCCCGCTGCCGGTACGAGCGGTCATAGGTGACGAGCGCTTCGAGTACGGGCTGAGCGGCGCGGTTACCGAGCGCACCGAGCGCCAGCGCGAGGTCGCCGGCGAACTGGTCGAACTGGATCAGGCGCGCCGGCCGATCCGCCGCGGTGAAGAACGCCAGCGCCTCGATGAACGGCGGCGCGAGCTCCGGCTCGCCGGCCTGCGCGACGATCTGCGCGCCCTGCCGGATCCACTCGGCGAAGAGGATGCTGTACGCGACCTTCTCTTCCGGGGAGAAGGCATCGCCCTGCAGCAGGTCGAGCCAGCGTCGCGTCTGGCGGGCCAGGTTGCGCGCCACGACGTCGTCGCCAAGCCGCGCCGCGAGCGCCAGCGCCGTGTCGCGGACCGCCATCGACGCGTCCTCCACCTTCAACGCCAGCAGCACCCCGGCGCCACTCGCCGGTTCCAGCGGTACACGGCGCAGCGCGGCCAGTCGCTGGTCCTCCGAATCGTGGAACGCGTTCTCCACGAGCGTCGGGTTGGCGGCATGGAGCTGGTCCAGCAGCTTCAGGTCCACCGGCGGCAGGTTCAGCCGCGCGACGCGGTAACGCAACGCGCCGACCAGGCGACCCAGCGCGGCGTCCAAGCGGCGCTGCTCGCGGCCGGGACGGTCGTGCAGGTCCGCCAGCGCCGTCATCAGCGGATCGAGCAGCCGGTCGCGAAGCTCCTGCTCGGCGTCGCCGGTGGTGTCGCGGCCCGCGGCGATGCGCTCGAGCAGCGGCTTGAGGTCCTCAGCGGTGGTCGGCTCATCGGCGGCCGCCGGGGGCGCGGTGAGCACCACGAGGGGCAGCAGCCACCCGGTGCGAGCGAGTCGGCGGCGGGTCATCACGAGGGCTCCAGTTCCTTGAGGGCGGCAACGACGTTATCGGGGACCAGCCGGCGGATCGGGGCTTCGTCCCCGCCGCCGAGCTCGAAGATCTGGCGGATGTAAGTGCTCGACGTCAGCACGTACTGGTCGTCCGTCAGCATGAAGATCGTTTCGACACCGCCGAGCATCACGTTCACGTTCGCCTGCCGGATCTCGTGGCTCAGGTCGTTCACGTCGCGAATGCCCCGCACCAGGACGCGCGCGTTGACCTGCTTCGCGAAGTCGATCGTCAGGCCGTGGTACGTCGCCACGCGGACGTTGGGCAGCTCCGCCACGTGCGGCTCGATCAGCTCCCGCCGCTTCTCGGGCGTGAAGAGCGTCTCCTTCTTCGGGTTGATGCCGATCCCGACGATCAACTCGCCGAAGAGCGGGGCGGCCCGTTCGATGATGTTCAGATGCCCGAAGGTGAACGGGTCGAACGAGCCGGGATAAACCGCGATCGCGGGCGCGTGCTGCCGGTCGGCCATGCGGGGCGTCCTTTCGGGATGAATAACGTTTCCGCCCGCCATGCTACAGCGGCCCAGCGCGGGGCGGCAACCGTACCTCAGGCCCCCAGCGGCCAGTGATCGACGGCCGTGTAACGCGGGCCGGCGGGCGCGAGTTCGCTCTGGTAGAGCGCGAGCCGCGTGACCGGACAGGCCAGCCGGGGCAACGGGTCCGCCTGCCGAAGAAAACCGCGAGCGGCCCGGATCGCGGCCGGCGTCTTGCAGCGGGCCAGCGTGATGTGCGGCTGAAACGGGCGCTCGTCGCGCGGCGGCAGGCCCGGAACCGTGTCGAGCGCCGTGTTCACCGCATCACCCAGCCGCGCCGCACGCTCAGCCGCATCCGTCAGCCCGGCCCAGACGACGCGTGGGTGGTCCGCCGACGGAAACGCACCCAGCGCCGCCAGCGCGAGCTCGAACGGCGCGACCGGCGCCAGGACTTCCCGCACGCGTTCCTGGACCCCCGCCTGCTTCGCCGCGTCGAGCTCACCGAGGAAGCGGACCGTCACGTGCAGGTTCTCCGCCCGCGTCTTGCTCAGGCCTCTGACCTCAGGCAGCGCGGCCAGCGGGCGGCCGAGCGCGGCTCGGACCTCCGGCGGCAGGTCGATCGCGAGAAAGTAGCGCATGCTCGGCTTGGTCGCGGCGACCTAGTCGTAGGCGGCCATCTCGCGGAGCTCGGCGAGGCGGGTGGCGATCTGGTCGCTCGTGACGCGGGCGCCCGCGTCGATCGAAAAGGACTCGATCACGAACGACGCAACCACCGAGCCGCGGGCCATCGCCGCGCGCAGCGCCTTCGCGTCGTACCGGTCGGCCGCGTCGAGATAGCCCATCATCGCGCCGGCAAAGCTGTCACCACACCCGGTCGGGTCGACGACGTTCTCGGTCGGGTAGGCCGGCATCAGGAAGATCTCGTCCTCGACCAACAGCAGGCTGCCGTGCTCGCCCTTCTTGATGACCACAAAGCGCGGCCCGAGCTTGATAATGTCGCGGGCGGCCTTCCGCAGGTTCGCCTCGCCCGTGAGCAGGCGGGCCTCACCGTCGTTGAGGACGAGGCCGTCGACGATTTTGAGCAGCTTGCGCAGGGCGTCGGCCTCGGTCTCGATCCACAGGTTCATCGTGTCGCAGACGACGAGCTTCGCGTCCTTGAACTTCTCCGCCACCTCGTGCTGAAGCAGGGGGTGGGTGTTGGCGAGAAAGACGCACCGGCTATCGAGGAAGCGGTCCGGAATCGCCGCCCCATGCTCGGCCAGCACGTTCAGGTCGACGGCGACGGTTTCGGCCTCGTTCATGGCGCCGGCGTACTTGCCGTGCCAGCGGAAGGTCTTGCTGCCAGCACGGGCCTCGACCCCGGTAACGTCGACGTTCTTGCTGCGCAGCGGGGCAAAGAACTCCATGTCGAAGTCCTCGCCCACGGCCGCCACCATGCGAACGTCCGTGAAGTTGGAGGCGGCCAGCGAGAAGTGGACCGCCGACCCGCCCAGGACGTTCTCCGCCCGGCCGGCGGGGGTTTCCAGGGTGTCGATGCCGATCGAGCCCGTGACGAGCAGTGACATAGATGCTCCGTTGCTTGCGAAGTTACGGCCAGTTAAAGAGTTAGCGGCACCGTCCCCGCCCCGAACCGGCCAAAATCGGAGCTTAGTCGCTGGCGGCGGGGTTGCCAACCGCGGGGCCGCCGACGAGCAGTTGGAGGTTCGGACGCGGCCTGTCCGAATGGTGGTCGGCCCAGCGGTCCTCGAGCCAGGCCGGCCCATCTGCGGCGTAAACGATCACGGGCGTCACGGCCGGGTCGGTCGGGTCGACGAGCTCGTAAAAGCGGCCCCCGTGCGTCGGGTCGATCTGGTCCGCCCAGCCTCGAAAGCGCTTTCGAGCTGCGGGGTCAGCAAAAGCGACCAGCAGGCGGGCGGGGCGGGCCACGCTGCGGGCCGCCCGTCGCGCGAGCCGGGTTGCGTTGGCGTTGGCTTGGACCGGGCTCGGAACCGAGTGGTCCAGCAGAACGACGGCCGCGAGGTCGGCGTGGTGCAGGTCGAGCTCCCAGGCTGCGATGGCTCCCGGCCTCGGCACGAGGCTGACGCGGGGCAGGCCGTCGACGAGGCGGGGCAGCGTGATCGGCTCCTGAGCGGGCGGCGGCGGGGTGGGCAGCAGGCTGCCGGCGACGATGGCAGCGGCCGCCGACGCGCTCAGCGTTGCCAGCGGGATCCAGGAGCGCGCGTCGCCAGGGCGGTTGGGATCCGGCCCGCGGAGGAGCCAGAAACTTGCCAGCGGAATCAGCAGCAGCCCGAACCGCCCCAGGACGCCCGCGCCCAGGGCCCCGGCCACGAACGCGACAACCGCCAAGCCGCCGAGCGCGGCAAAGAGCGTGGGGGGCGAGGCGCCGATCTGCTCACGGGCGTGCGTGCGGGCAGCCACGGCGAGGGTCAGCACGGCGATGACAGCCGCCGCGTTCCAGGACCAGGACGCGTTCGCGATCGGCGCGAAGAGGGCCGCGCCCGCAAGCAGGACGGTCCAGCCGCGAAGCGTTCCTGACCAGCTGGCTGGCAGGAGCAGCGCGAGCAGGGCGAAGAGCGGCGTGATGACAACGCTTGCGATCGCGATCGTGGAGTTTGACGACAGTTGCGTGGCGAGCACTCCCAGGGCGGCCGCAGCGGTGAACATCGTCGCGGTGGCCGGCTTGCCGCGCGGCTCCGCTTCCGAAGCCGGCATCGCCGGGGTGGGCTGTGAAACTCGGTCGTGGCGGCGGAAGACGGCCGTGATCCCGCCGCCGAAGATGCAGACCAGCGCGAGGGTCGCGGCCTGAACGGCGGCGAGGTCGATCCAGTTGATGCCTCCGGCCAACGCGATGGCGGCCAGCAACGCGATCCAGAGGCGGCGAAAGGCGAGCGGGTGCGGCTCAGTCAGCCGCTGCCAGCCGTGCAGCGCCATGAGCGTGGCGGTCGTGGCGGCCGCGGTGACCATGATCAGGCTGACCAGCGGCAGCACGATCATCGCGCGCAGGACCTCCGGCGGCAGGCCGAAGCGGCTCACGATCAGCGCGCGGTAGTCCTCGAGCTGGATAGCCGTGAAACAGGTCACCAGCCAGAGCCCGCCGACGATCAACGTGGCCGCGGCGGAAAAGTTGGCGGCGAACTCGAAGGACACCGGTGCGGCGTGGCGGTTGCCGGCGCGGCGTCCGATCCAACGCCGCGGCCCCCAGAGGCCGGCCGACACGCCGATCGCCAGGGGGACGAGATTGAGGGCGAAGGTCGCGTCTGCTCCCGGAACGTGAAAGCCGAGCTCGCGGGCACAGACGCACCACGCGAGCGTGCAGCCGAGGGCGGTCAGCGTCGCGCAGCCGAGGATTTGCAGGCTGCCGGCATCGAGCTTTGGTGGTGCTGGCGACCGTTCTGCGCGGCGCGGCGTCAGCGCGGCTTGTTTCGGTTGCGGGGCGAGCGGTCGGCGGTGGAGAGCGTGGCGCAGGCCGCTGGTCGCGCGCTTACCACTGCCGCGTTGTCGTCGCCGCTTCAAAAACCTGTCTCCCGCCGGAGTCGCGTTCCACGACGAGATCCCCGTGCTCGGTGATGTCGGTGATCGTGCCCGTTATGGTGCGACCGCCGACCAGAAGTTCAACCCGCGCGCCGAAATCCTGGCAGAACCCCTTCCACGCCGCGACCGTCACCGCCCAAGCGCCGCGGGGCTGCGCCAGCCAATGATCAAGCCGGGCCACCAGGGCGGCCGCCAGCCGTACGCGATCGACGGGCTCGCGGGACAATATCTCGAGCGACGTCGCGCGGGCGGCCAGCTCGGGCGGAAAGTGCCCCGGCTGCTGGTAGCAGTTGACGCCGACGCCCAGCACGACCGCCCGTCGCCCGCCCGGTGCGCGGGCGGACTCGGCCAGGACACCACCCAGCTTCCGCTCGTCGACCACGAGGTCATTCGGCCAGCGGATGGCGACGTCCAGGTCGGTGGCGGCGGCGATCGCTTCGGCGGCCGCGACCGCGCCGAGCAGGGCCGCACCGGCCAGCAGCGGCGAGTCCGGCGGCTCGAAATAGAGCACGCTCAACAGGATGTTCGCGCCGCGCGGCGCGGTCCAGGTGCGCCCGCGCCGCCCGCGGCCGGCGGTCTGGAACTCCGTCCACGCGAGCGCCCCGTCGGGGGCAACATCCCGTTCGCGCAGCAGGAACGCATTCGTGCTGTCCAGCGTCGGAAAGGTGTGAATCCGGCGGCCGAGGCGCTTCAGGTCCGAGTTGCTCAGCAGGTCGTCGGCGCTGAGGGGGTGCTGGCTCACGCTTCGGCCTGGACCCGGTACTCGGGCTCGAGGAACTCGTAGTAGGCGGCGGCGATGGCCTGCTTTTCGGCGAGCCGCTTGTGGCGCTGGCGGTTGGGTTTCAGCGACGCCTTCACCTGGGCGGCGGCCTGGCAGGCCGCGGGGACGCTCTTGAACGCGCCGCCGCCGACCGCGGCCAAAATCGCCGCGCCCATGGCCGACCCTTCTTCCGATTTCATGACGCTGCACTTCACGCCGTAGGTGTCCGCCTGGAGCTGGCGCCACCAAGCGTTGCGGGCGCCGCCGCCGGCGAGCCGGACCTCGCGGACGGGGATCTCGAGCTGGCGAAGGATGTCGACCTGCTGCCCCATGCCGAACGTGATCCCTTCGAGAACCGCGTGGACGAGCGCGGCCCGCCCGTGCCGGCGCTCGACGTTCAGGAACGCCCCGCGCGCGTGCGGGTGCGGATAGGGGCAGCGCTCGCCGGTGAGGTACGGGTGGAAGATCAGCGGCTCGTCGTCCGCGATCCGGGCGGCCTCGGCGATCATGTCGGTGTAGATGCGGTCCTGCTGCGCTTCGCCCTTCGCGCTGTGGAGGCGGTCGGCGTAGAAGACCTCGCGGGCCCATTGCAGGCTTCCGCCAGCAGAGAGCATGCAGCCAAACACGCACCACGCGTCCGGCACGGCGTGGCAGAACGATTGCAGCAGGCCCGCGCGGTTCGCCACCGGCTTGTCCGAATAGGCGAAGACGACGCCGCTGGTGCCCATCGTGGCGGAGACGATGCCGCGCTTCACGACGCCCGTGCCCACGGCGGCGGCCGGCTGGTCGCCCGCGCCCGCGACGACCGGGATGTCCGGCACCAGGCCGAGGGCCTTGGCCGCGGTTTTGGTCGTGACGCCGATGACCTCGCTCGACTCCGCCACCTCGGCGAAAAGCTCGCGGTCGAGCTTCAGCCGGCTCAGCAGCTTGTCGGACCAGTCACGCTTGCGGATGTCCAGCAGCAGCGTGCCGGCCGCGTCCGAAACGTCGCTGCGCAACGCCCCGGTCAGCCGGTAGTTGATGTAATCCTTCGGCAGGACGATCTGGCGAACCTTCTTGAACGCCCGTGGCTGGTGCCGGCGGAGCCAGAGGATCTTCGGCGCGGTGTAGCCGGTCAGCGCAATATTGCAGGCGGCGCCGATGAGCTGGCGCCGGCCCCCGAGGCTCCGCTCGATCTCGGCGCACTCGGCGCCGGTTCGCTGGTCGTTCCAGAGCAGCGCGTTGTGCACCGGCTTGCCTTGCGCGTCGAGAAACACGCTGCCGTGCATCTGACCCGAGAGCCCAATGCCGGCGACGTCGCTGCCGCTGACCCGCCCCTTGCCGAGCACGGCCCGGACGGCCTTGCGGGTAGAGGCCCACCACTCGTCAGGCTGCTGCTCCGACCACCCGGGATGCGGAAAGTAGATCGGATGGCTGGCGGTCGCGGTGGCCTGCACCGCGCCGTCGGCCGTCAGGAGCAGGGCCTTGGTGCCGCTGGTGCCGACGTCGATGCCGAGAAAGACCTTGGGCATGGGATGCTCCGCGCGAGGGGCACTGAACCACTGCTCGTTCCGGCACGTGTAGCCGCCGGCTGTCGAGATTGCAAGCGCGCCCCGCGGGCGGACAGCTAGCTATCGCGCATACGGTAGTTGTGCTCGGCCGCGGGATATTCGCCGGTCGCGATCAACTCACGCCAGCGGCGCATCGCGCTCACCGTCCGCGCGCCCAGCGACTCGAGCACCGGCACGAACCGCGGCGGCTGGGCGGTGTAGCCGAGCAGGTCGTGCGTCACCACCACGTGAGCATCGCAGTCGGGGCCCGCCCCACAGCCGACCAGCGGCACGCTGAGCGCCGCCCGCACCGCTTGCGCGGCTTCGGGCGGAACCGCCTCCAACAGCACCATGATCGCGCCGGCCTCCTCCGCGGCCCGGGCGGCGTCCGTCAGCTGGCGGACCTCCTCCGCCGTGCGCCCGTGGGCCTTCAGCCCCGCCCGGCTGGTGGCCGCCTGCGGGCGAAGCCCCAGGTGCGCGATCACCGGCACGCCCGCCTGGTGGATGGCGGCCACGCGGGCGAAGTCGTCGCCGAGCACCTCCAGCTTCACGGCGTCGCAGTCGGCCTGCGCGTGGAGCTGGCGGGCGGCACGTAGCGTGGCTTCCTCGCCGGCCGCGACCACCGGGTAGGGCAGGTCGACCACCAGGAACACCGCCGGCGCGCCGCGGCGGACCGCCGTCGCTAGCGTCAGCATCAGGTCGAACGGGACGGACCGCGTCGTCTCGTGCCCGAGGATGACGTTCCCGAGCGAGTCGCCGACGAGGACGCTATCAATGCCGGCCTGCTGCGCGGCAACGGCGGTGGGATAGTCATAGGCCGTCAGCATCGCGAACTTCTCGCCCGCGCGGCCGAGGGCCTGCAGGTCGGCGAGCGTCAGTCGCTTGGCATCGTGATCAGGCATGCGCGGTGCCTTCGGCGGGATGTCGCAGCCGCGAACTCATCGAGCCCGATTGTAGTCCGAGAAAAGCCCGCCTGCCTCCCGCCCGCGGTGGCCGGTTCCGACGCCCGCGGGACTTTTCGCGAACCCGCGGCCGGAGGGGCAAACGTTTCGCACCCTTCAGATAGCAGTCCGGTTTACGCCTCGTGGGGGTCGTGACCGCCGAAGCTGCGAAGGGGAGCTGCAGTGCAGGTCACGGCGTTCGCTGAAGCCGCCGTAGCGTTGCTCTCGAGCCGCCTGCCGTTCCGCGCGACCGGGCGGTTCCTGGCCACGCCGCCGGCGGTGGCTCCGACGCCGGCCGGCCATGCGGCCGTCCAGGACGGACTGACGAACGCCGAGCAGGTCTTCAACGCCGCGGCGGAAACGCTGATGGCGCAGACGACGCTCGACACGGACGCGTAAGGGCGGCACGAAGCGGCCGCACTTGTGCCTGGTGGGGACAGCGAGGCATGATGAGCACGACAGCGATTGACATCTGCATTATTGAGGACGACGCGATCGAGCGCGCGCTGCTCCAGCGCCGCTACCTGCGCATGGGGTACCGCGTGGTGCAGGCCTGCGACGGCGAGGACGGGCTGGCGCTGATTCGCCGCCACCGCCCGCACGTCGTGATCAGCGACGTCATGCTGCCGGAGATGAACGGGATCGACGTCTGCCGCGCAGTGCGGGCGGACACGGAGCTGGCCGGCACCTACCTGATCCTCATCACCGCCTACGACTCGCAAAAGCGCAAACGCGACGCCCTGAACGCGGGGGCCGACGATTACCTGATCAAGCCCTACGACGCGGCCGAGCTCGAGGCGAAAACCCGCAACGGCCTGCGGATCAGCCGGCTGCAGGAGGACCTGCGGACGGCCGCCCTCACCGATGGCCTCACCGAGCTGTGGAACCACGCCCAGTTCCGCCAGCGGCTCGACGGCGAGTTCGCCCGGGCCCGGCGCTACGGCGGCGACGTCGCGCTGCTGATGATCGACATCGACCATTTCAAGGCCGTGAACGACGCCTACGGCCACGAGATCGGCAACGACGTGCTCCGCAAGACCGCCCGCCACCTGCAGGACAGCGTCCGCGACGTGGACATCGTCGCACGCTACGGCGGCGAGGAATTCGCGGTGATCTGCCCGCAGACGCAGCTCGCGGCCGCGGCGCACCTGGCGGATCGCATCCGCAAGACACTGCCGCACCGGGTGCGGCTGGCGGAGCACCCCAACCTGACGATCGAGTGCTCGATCGGGGTGGCCAATGCCGGTGACCCGCGGGTCAAGTCGGCGGTCGACCTCGTGTCCGTCGCGGACGAGGCGCTGTACCACGCGAAGATGCACGGGCGGAACCGGATCTCGTGCTGCGACCAGCTCGACGACGACGACGACACGCCCACCATCCAGCTCGGCGAGGTGGAGCGGCTGCGCAAGGAAGTCGTCACCCTCAGCCTGCAGGCGAAGGAGCTGTGCCTCCAGAGCGTCTGGGCGCTGGTGCAGGCGCTCGAGGCCCGCGACCCGTTCACCGCCCAGCACTCGCGGAACGTGCGGTTCTACGTGCAGCAGCTCGTCGAGCACGCCGGCTGGTCGGAGAACCTGCGGGTCGTCACCTGCAACGCCGCGATGCTGCACGACCTGGGCAAGATCGGGATCCCCGACGCGATCCTGCAGAAGCCGCAGCGGCTGACGGCCGACGAAGCCGCGGCGCTCAAGCAGGTCCCGACGATGACCTGCAAGATCCTGGAGCCGCTCAAGGTCTTCGAGACCGAGACGACGATCATCCGCTACCTGCGCGAGCGCTACGACGGCACGGGCTACCCCGACGGCCTCGCGGACGACAACATCCCGATCGGCTCGCGGATGCTGGCGATCGCGGAAACCTTCGACGCCCTGACGAGCAACCGGGCCTACCGCTCCGGGCGGCCGATCGAGGACGCCGTCAAGATCATCCGCGCCGAGGCCGGCAAGCACTTCGACCCGCAGTTCACGGAACTGCTGGCACACGTCGTCGAGCAGCAGCGCGACGCCTGGCAGGCACAGGTCAACGACACGTCAACCGAGCTCTTCGATCGCGAGTCGCTCGTGCTCGAGCACGCCTGAGCGGCGCGGCCGGGCGTTCGCCGCGCGCTCGGCGCTACGTCGCGTCGCGGTAGAACTTCGCCAGGTCGCGCTTCAGCGCCCGCCGCGAGACCTCCTCCGTGTAAAGCATGTGCCCGCCGCGGTAGAACGCCCGCGTGATCGCCGGCATGCGGCTGGCCGTCAGCCCGAGGTGGTTGAACGTGTGCTCGCTCGCGAAGTACGGTGTGGCCATGTCGAAGTAGCCGCTGGCCACGAAGACCTTCAAGTGCGGGTTGATTACCAGCGCCTCGCGCAGCGCCGGGATGACCGTCACGTAGCCGCGGGCGCCGCCCTCCTCGAATTGCCACTTCCACGGCTGCACCCGGCGCGTGAGTATCTCGTACGGCAGGTCGCTCTCGAACTTCAGCGTCTCGCGGACATAGCGGTTCAGCAGCGTCGCGAACGCCCCGTGGATCAGCGTGTGCCCCGGGTCGCCGAACTGGCGGTGACTGCCCGGGTCCGGCGCCGGCGCGGCGTAGCGACTGTCCAGCCGCCCGACCGTCAGCCGCTCGTCGCGGAGCAGCTCGTGCATCACCTGGTTGACCGTCAGCCGCAGGTCCGCCCGGTCAATGAACTCCTCCGGCAGCGTCGTCAGCTCGCTGAGCCGCTTCACCACCTGCTTCCGCTCCTGCGCCGGCAACGCCGCCCCCTGGAACAGCGCCGCCGCGTACGCGCCCTGCGCAAATGCCTCGGCCGCCCGCAGCCGCTGGCCCAGCGCCTGCGTCGTTCGCTCGCGAAACCGCCCGTGATACCACGCCGTCGCCGTGATCGTCGGCAGCAGCAGCACGTGGCCAATATCGTTGCCGCGCTCAAAGTCCAGCGTGATCGCGTTGAGCACCGTCGAGATCAGGATCAGCCCGTTCAAGTACATCCCGTGCCGCGCCTGGAGATGCTGGGCGAGCCCCGCGGCGCGGAGCGTGCCATAGCTCTCGCCAGCCAGGAATTTCGGCGAACCCCACCGCCCGTAGCGCGTGCAAAACAGCCGGACAAACTCGCCGACCCACTCCACGTCCTCCTTCACGCCGTGGAAGTGTGCCCGCTCGTCGTCCTTGAGCGGCCGGCTGAACCCGGTGCTGACCGGGTCCACGAAGACCAGGTCGGTGACGTCGAGCAGCGTCTCGGCATTCTTCGTCAGCCGGTAGGGCGGCTGCGGAACTTCCGGCGGATCCGGGACCACCACCCGCTGCGGCCCGAACGCGCCCAGGTGCAGCCAGACCGACGCCGAGCCCGGCCCGCCGTTGAAGCAGAACGTCAGCGGCCGACTCGCGGACTTCTCGTCAGCCTTGGTGTAGGCGACATAGAAAACGTACGCCTTCGGATCCTTGAGCTCCTCGCGCAACGGCAACAGGCCGGCCGTCGCAGTGTAGCGCAGCCGCTTGCCGCCCAGCGTCAGCGTGTGGCGGGTCTCGCGGCTCCGCTCGGTCAGATCGTCGGAGCGCGGGCGGTCCGCGTCAGCGGCCTCCTTCGCGCCCGTCGCCGGCTTGCCGACCGGCGTCTCGGCCGCCAGGGGCACGAGCACGACCAGCACCAATAACGCGAGGCTCAGCAGCAGCATGGGATCCTTTCAGGCCGGGGGCCGCGCTTTCATCAACGGTCCATCTTATCGCCGCGGGCGGCCGCCGTCAGGGCGGGCGGCTTGCGGATCGCGGCGCCAGCGGCTAGTTAACGGCAGCGGGCAGGTGCGCAGGATGCAGGGGCACGAGGGTTGAGCATGCGGATCGGAATCGCGGCGGATCACGCCGGCTTCGAGTTGAAGAACTACCTCGCGACGCGGCTGCGGGCGGCCGGCGTCGACTTCGTCGATTTCGGCGCGGCCGAGTACGACGCGCGCGACGACTACCCCGACCGCATCGGCCCGCTCGCGCAGGCGGTCGCCGCCGGCACGGTCGCGCGGGGGATCGCGGTCTGCGGCAGCGGCGTCGGGGCGTGCATCGTGGCCAACAAGTACAAGGGCGTGCGGGCGTCACTGGTGCTGGACGCCTACTCGGCCGCCCAGGGCGTCGAGCACGACCAGATGAACGTGATCTGCCTGGGCTCGCGGGTCACGGGTGAGGAGCTGGCCTGGCTGCTCGTCAACCAGTTCCTGCAGGCGAACTTCAACGGCGCTGAGCGCCACGCCCGGCGGCTCGCGAAGGTCAAGCAGCTCGAAGCGAACTTCCCCGCCGTCCCACCGGCGACGCCGGCTGCGCAGTCCGGCGACTAGCCCGCGGCGAGCGCTTCCACCTCGGCTCCCGCCTGCGCGCCGGCCCACGCCGCGCCGTGGTAGGTGAGCTGCGGCAGCGCGGCCAGCGCCTCGTTCAGCGGGCCGCCGTAGACGTCAACCACCACCCGCGGCGTGTTCGTCTCCCGCTGGATGTCCTTGATCGCCTTCAGCTCGCGCTCGTTGAGCACCATGTTCAAGAAGATCCGCCGCGACTGCCGCCAGGTTTCCTCAAGCGGCTGGCGAACGATGTTGAAGAGCTTGTGCAGGTGCGCCGACCCGCGGCAGGCGAGCTCGAACGACTCGCGCGCAACGCCGGTGAAGGCGCGGTCGTAGGCCGCCACCCGCCGGCCGCGCTGCTGCGCCATCTCGATGAGCTCGGTGGCGATCGACCAGCGGAGCTCGTTGAAGTCCGGCTTGAAGGCCACCCCGAGCACGCCCACCGGCTCGGGAGTGGCCGTCTCAAGCAGCGGATTGAACAGCTGCTGCTTGTAATCGACGTTCGACTGCTGGATCGCCACGAACAGCGGACAGTTCGTGTGCTGCTGCGCGAGATGCCGCCGCAGCGCCAGCGCATCCTTCGGCAGGCACGGCCCCGAGTAGGGCGGCCCCGGGTTCAGGTGCGAGCGCGAGAGCAGCCGCTGGCGGTCGCTGAGGACGATGTCCATCACCGTCCGCCCGTCAACGCCGACCGACTTGCACCACTGCCCGGTCTCGTTCGCGAAGACGACCTTCATGCTCATCCACGCGTTGTGGATCGCCTTCACGCACTCGGCGGTGTCGTAGTCCACGTACCAGGCATCGTCGCGGCCGGGGAATAGGCCCGTGAAATAGTGGCGGACGCCCTCCCGCGCCGGGCCCTCGATGCCCACGACGATCCGCCCGGGATCAAGGTAGTCCTCCATCCCGTTGCCGGCCCGCAGGAACACCGGGCTGACCGCGAACTGGTAGTGCTGGCCCAGCCTGAGCGGCTTTAACTCCGGCAGCAGCAGGCACCGCGTCGTGCCCGGGAAGACCGTCGAGCCGAGCACGATGTCATAGCGCGCGTCGCGCCGGCTGATCGGCTCCCGCATCTCCCGCAGCAGCCGCACCAGGATCCGGTAGTCGATGTCGCCCTGGTCGTCGGGCGGCGTCGGCACCGCGATGAAACCGGTGTCGGTCGCGGCGATCGTCGCCGCCAGGTCGGTCGTCGCCGCCAGGCGGTTGTCGCGCCGTGCGGCCGTGAAAACCTCGGTGATGCCGGGCTCGGGCACCACGCACTGTCCGTCGGCGGTCATCTGGACCTTGTCCGGGTCGATGTCCATCGCGACGACGCCGAAGCCGCGCTTCAGGGCGGCGGCCGCGACGCTGACGCCCATGTTGCCCAAGCCGAGGATCGCGAGGCGCGGACCGCTGACGTTCAGGTGGATACTCATGGCAGGGTGCTCCCTGACTCGGTTGCGTCGATACCGGGTTTGCGGGCGACGATCAGCTTGTGCCAGCCCCAGGTCCGCTCGAGCGTGCGGAACATCGGGCGCGGCAGCACGCGGAAGTACCACACCTTGCGGTAGCGGTACTGGATGTAGTCCTTGATCACGTACGGGAAGATGTGGTCGTTCCGCAGGCTCACCAGCTCCAGCGGCGCGACCAGCTCCGCCGCCTCCCCGTCCGTGTACGTGAAGGCCACCGGGCAGTCGGCCTGGGCCTCGGCGTAATAGCGGATCGCATCCCGCCAACGCCAGCCGCGGCCCTGCGCGATGTACTGCAACCACCCCCACAGCGTCTTGTAGCTCACGGCGTTGTAGACCATCACGCGCAGCTCGCCCCCCGGCTTGAGCACGCGGCGGCACTCGGCGAAGGCGGCGGCCGGGTTCGGCGTGTGATGCAGCACCCCAAACGAGTACACCAGGTCGAACGCGCCATCCGGGAACTGGCTCAGGTTCTCCGCGTTGGCCAGCCGGAGGTCCGCCTCGAGGCCGAACACCTCTAGCCGCCGCCGGGTCAACGCCAGGCTCTCCGGCGAGAGATCGACGGCCGTCAGGTCGGCCCCGAAGCGCGCGAAGTTGACGGTATCGGTCCCAATGCCGCAGCCGACCTCGAGGACCTGCTTGCCCGCCCAGCGGGGGAAGTCCGCGAACGCCGGGATGTGCGGCTCGACGAAATATTTGCGACGCTCGACCTCGTCGAAGTACGCCCGCGAGCCGCGCGGCTGCGCGGAGTGACGGACGTTGCACGGCCGGCGATCCCAGAAGGCACGGACGTCGTCGATGGAGGGGGCGGTGGCCACGCGCATGTTGCTCCTGAGCCCCCGGCATCGCGCCGGGACAAAGGTCCGAAAATTTGTATCGACAGGCCGCCGCCCGCCGCTTGAGCGGCATCGCGACGCTCAAGCGGCGGGCGCCGGGGCGTCGATAAGCTGCCAGGAGGGCTTGTGGCTCGCTTCCCCCGATGCGGCGCGCGGGCCCGCACCAACCTTGGAGACCAACGCGATGGGCACCATAGCGCCGATCACCGAGCACCATCCTGCAATCCTCGCCTTCGAGCCGTGGAGCGGTCGCGTGCCGGCGGGCTTTTACGCCGACTTCCTCGGCTGCTTGACGCGGCGGTCGTTTCAGCAGCGTCAACCCGTCAGCACTGCTGAGCAGCCCGCGGTGCGAACCTCGATCCCGCCGTTCAGCGAGCACTACGTGGAATCCATCAGCGTGCTCAGCGCCGTGCTCGAGGCGGACCAGCCGTTCCGCATGATGGAGCTCGGCGCGGGCTACGGGGCGTGGACGGTTCGGGCGGCCCAGGCGCTGCGGCGCCTCGGCAAGCCCATCGGATCCCTGGTGGCCGTCGAGGCCGAGCCAACCCACTTCGCGTTCCTGAAGCAACACGTGGCGGACAATGACCTGGATCCCGCCACGACGCGGCTCATCGCGGCGGCGGTCGCCCCGGAAGACGGCGAGGTCTTCTTCACCTGCGGCGCTCCCGAGGTGTGGTACGGCCAGGCGATCATGGCGAGCCCGTCACCCTACCCCGATTTCGACGGCGAGCCCGTGAATGTCAACGCCGTCCGCGCGGTAAGCCTTCAGCGGCTGCTCGCGGATTTCGAGTTCGTCGACCTCCTGCACGCGGACCTGCAAGGCGTCGAAGACGCGGTCTTCGCGGCCGCCCGCGGGCCGCTCGACCAAAAGGTGCGCCGCGTTTGCATCGGCACCCACGGTCCCGAGATCGAGGCCAACCTGCGCCAGCTGTTCAGCACGCTCGGCTGGCACAACGAGATCGACGTCCCGCTCGGCGAAGACCGCGAGACCCCCTGGGGCACCGCGAACTTCGTGGACGGCGTCCAAAGTTGGGTGAACCCGCGCTTCCGCGTTGAGGCCTGACCGGCGGGGGAATGCTTCGATGCCCGCTCCGCCCACGATCACGACCGTCTGTTCCGGCCGCAACGATAACTGGAACGGCACGTTCGACACGGTGGCGCCGTTCGCGATGCGCCACAACGCGGCCGTCCTCGCAGCCGCCGGCGTGACGTTCGAGCAGATCTTCGTGGAGTGGGCCCCGCTCGAGGACCGCCCGCTGCTGAGCGAGACGCTCGTCACCCTCGGCCCGCAGGTCCGCGGCCTCGTCGTTCCGCGGCCAATTCATGACAGCTTCCGACCCGGCATCCCCTTTCTGCAATACCACGCACGGAACGTCGGCATCCGCCGCGCCCGCGGCGAGTGGGTCGTCGCACTCAACGCCGACATCCTGCTCACGCCCGAACTCGTCGACGCCATCCTGGCCCTGCAGCCGCACCAGTGCCTGCGGGCCCCGCGACATGACCGAGCGCTCGGCGTGCTTGAGCAGCACGGACCGGCCGCCGTGCTCGCCTACTGTCGCGACCCCGTCAACACGGTGGCCGACCATCCGATCTACCACGACTACGGCCGCGAGCTGGTGCCGTGGTTCGAGAACGCCGCCGGCGACTTTGCATGCATGACCCGCGCCAGCTGGCTCGCCTGCCAGGGCTTCCACGAGCGCGTCGACGCATCGATGGGCGTCGACGCCGAGCTCGTCGGCCAGGTCCGGGCCCACGGCCTCGCGATGATCGGCACCCCCCACCCCTGCTACCACGTCGACCATCCCGAGCAGCAGGCCGGTCGGCTGCACATGCCCCCCTTCGCCGAGGACGGCTACGTCAACCCCCCCGATTGGGGCCTCGGCGCGGCGCCGCTGGAGACAATCCATCCGCAGATCAGCCGCGTCCCAGCCGCACGAGCGGGCACCTTCACCCGCGTGGACTACCCCCCACCCCTGCGCTGGCCGGAAGAGCTCGACAGCACGATCTCGCTCCACGACCGCCACGCGCTGGCCGACCGGAAACGAATCGTCTTCTGCGGACTGACCGACGACGTGGTGCGCTACTCGCTCTTCTACGAGCTCAAACCCGGCCAGCCGCACGTCTGGGACGACGGCGCCGCCGCCACGTCCGCCTGGCGCGCCGCCCTGCGCTGGCCGGAACACGACAACCTGGAAGCCCAACCCGGCGTGACCTACATCGCTTTCGAAGGCTCGCCCGCACTGCACACGCTGCGCAGCGGCAGCGGCATCGAAGGACAGGACTACCTGGCTGTCGACGCCGAGCTGATGACCTCGTTCTCCGTGCTGCGGCGCGTGCTGAACGAGCGCCTCGACAACGCGCGGCAACTCGTGCTCGTCGGCTTCGGTAACAACGGCCGCCTCATCGGCCGGTGGCTGCAGCGTGAGGCCCGCCACTTTCCTCCCGTCAGCGTCTTTGACGACGACCCGGCCGCCCGGGCCCACGCGGCGGCCTGGGGATTCAAGACGCTCTCGGAAGCCGACCTGATCGGTGCCCCCGCAGCTCAGCTGCTGGTGGTGACGCCAAACCACCGCCCGGCCGGGATGCTGCTCACTCGGCGGCTCGCGCAGCGCGGCCTGGAGGCCGGAACAGACTTCGTCGCCTGGCCGTTCGCCGCACCGCGCGAGTCACTTTCCTTCGCCCAATAGCGGAACGGCAACCCCCTCGGCCGGTCCGAAGGCTGGCCGCCCGCTTCCGGCCCCCGTCCCTCCCGGCGCACGGCACGCAGCGACGCGGCGACGTTCAGGCCGACCCGGCGGGCGTCGCCGCCGCGGCGACATACGGGGCGAAAAGCTCGGCCAGCGTTGGCGAGGTCTGCCAGTCCC
>CAZCKC010000070.1:0-18081 GCA_964499235.1 uncultured Planctomycetales bacterium
TGTCGTAGGTCACCGCCTCGGCGTCAATGTTGATCCGCAACGCCAGGTCGTTGCCCGAGTGCCCGGGATGCCCCCACACCGGCCCCGCTACGCTCCCGGCAAACAGTATCGCCGTCAGCACGAGCCCCCGCCGCATCCAATCACATTTCACACCCACAACCACCTCGCTCCGCAAAATCAGCCGTGCCTCGCGCCGAGCCCCTCTGAAACATATCAGGGTAGCGCGGGGGTCCCGCCCGCCAAACGCCGATCCCATCGGTCACTCGCCGTCCGTCTCACTCAACGCCGTCAGCAGCTCTCGCCGCACCGCCCGAAACGTCGCGACATCAATCGTATACGCATCAAAGCCCGGCACCATCCGCTCCGCCAGCCGCGCCGCGTGCGCCGCGTCCTTCTCCGCCAGCGCCCGCAACAGCTCGTAATCCGCAATCCCGTCGCGCACCGCCTCCCAGCGCAGCGAGTCCAGCGGCCCCGTCCGGCCCGGGTACACGATCCACGGATCCCCCGCGGGCAGGTAGGTCCCCCCGCCGTGATCCCGCGTCGCATATCGAAACGGATCCTTCGCCGTCCACGCGTTGTACCCCCAATGCAGGTACCCCGTCGCCCCATGCCGAAAGTTGATCCAATGCAGCAGCCGCGTCTTCAACAGGTGCTGCTCAATAAACCGGTTCGCCCAGTCCCCTTGCGGATACAAGCACGTGTAAAACCACACCTCGTCCCCCGCCGCCGCCCGCGCGCGATAGAAATCCGCCGCCCGCGCCCAGTCATGCAACTGCGGCACCCACACGTCGATCACGTCCACCAGTTCCCGGCTGTGCGTCGCCTCGATCACCCGCAGCGCGGGCCCATATCGCTCCACCAGTTCCGCGATCTGCCGATACGTTTCCAAGTTGTACGCCATCGGCTCGTCCGCGATGTGCTGCAGGTAAACCTCGAGCCAGCCTCGCGTCTCCAGGTGCTCCACCAACGCCGGCAGGAACTGGGCGTAAAACGGCTCCACCCGCGGATCATCCGTCTCCACCAGGATCCGCTCCCAGCCATCCTCCCCCTCCACCCAGATGAACGCCCCGAACTGCGACTCCCACCCCCCACGCCGCGTCCCCAGATGTCCCCCCTCGATCCGCCCGATCACCCCCTCGTCCTGAAACACCCGCACCCAGCGATCAAACCCGCCAAAATCAAACCGCAGCCGCCCGTCCGCGTCCCGCGTCACCACCACCAGGTTCAACGCCGAGATGAACGCCACGTTCTGCCGGTGCGCGGCCATGTTTCGCGCATACCGCCGCATCAACGCCTCATAACCCGCCGTGCCCGGCCGCACGTCGATCCCCAGGTGGCGGTCCGTCATTCGCCACCAGTTCGTGTGCCACAGCGTCTGCGGCGGCACGGTCACCGGCATGACCTCGAGCTGCACCGCCCGCGTCGCGCTCCGCGCTGTCCCGCCCACCTGGCCGCTCACCGTCACGTCCGCCGTGTAGACCCCCGCCGCCGCGTCCGCGGGAATCGGCACCGTCACGTACACCGGCTGCGCGCCGGCCGGCGCGTTCACCCATTCATCTTCCAGCAGCGGATCAGGAAAGTACCCCGGCGCCTCCCCCAGCGGCTGCGACGCCCGGCGCGGCGTCGCCCGATCCACGTAGACATACCCCACGAACCGCACGGCTGCCGGTTCGAGCACCGCCGCCGCCCCGTCGTCATCCACCCGCGTAAAGTCCGCGCACGTCGCGGTCAGCTCGCGCATCGCCACCGGCGCCCACGCCATCACCTGCAGCGACGCCGTCTCGCCCCGCGCCACCGCCACCGGCCGCTGCTCCACCATCGCCGGCACCGGCGTGTCGCGAAACACCTTCTCCAGCGCATCCACCGCCGCCAGCCGCAGCAGCGGCGGCCCGGCCCAAACCTGCATCGCAAACAAGCCAGTGACCGCCAGCACCACCGTTCGCCCCACGAGCTCACTCCAAGCAAAGTCCCCGCTTCGCGCGTTATGCTACTCCGAAGCCCCGCGCCTGCAGAGACAGCCCATGCCAGAATGGTCGCAGCCCTACACGCACGATCCCGGACCGCACGCCGTCGCGGAGCTCGGCCGCTCCGCCCACGACGCGGGCCGCGAGCGCTGCATCCCGCTGCGAATCTTCCACCCGTATCAGCCGGCCGAGCGTCCGACCGTCTTCTTCTCGCCCGGCCTCGGGGCGGCCGCCGGCGACTACGACTACCTCCTGACCTATTTGGCCACCTTCGGCTATACCTGCATCCATGTCACCCATCCCGAGCATGACGACCGCCTCTGGCACGCCCAGGACCGCCCGGCCTTGACGTTCCGGGCCGAGATGGCGAAGCACGAGAACTGGGTCCTGCGCCCCGCCGACCTGGCGTTCGCTTTACGGACAACGCTGTCCGACGACAATCTGAAGCCGCTGGTCGACGATCAGCGTTTGGCGACGATGGGCCACTCTTACGGGGCATTCACGGCCATGACGCTGGCCGGCCTGCGCTTCCAAACCCCCGACGGCCGGCGACACGACTTCCGCGACCCGCGGATCGCCGCCTGCGTCGCGATGTCACCCCAGGGCCCCGGCACCTTCGGCCTCCGCGACAACGCCTGGAGCCAGCTCGCCACGCCGCTGCTCTCCTTCACCGGCACCTTCGACCGCGGGCTGCAGACCAACCGCGTCGCCGAGCGCTTCACCGCTCACGAGCGCAGCCCCGGCCGCGACAACGTCCTGGCCGTCCTAAGCGGCGGCAGCCATCACGCCTTCAGCACCAGCCGCGGCCTCGGTGCCCGCCCGCTGCCGCGCAAGCCGCACCACCACGCGGTGATCTGCCAGCTCATCTGTGCCTACCTCGACGCCGTCCTCCGCGACGACCCGCGGGCGCAAAGCTGGCTGCTTGGCCCCGGCCCGGCCGAGTTGCTCGGAACAAATGGTCGCCTTTCCGCGCAACGGTTGCATTGGACGTGACTCCAACCCCTTCAACCGCCCCGCCGAGCCGCCCGGACGCAGAATTTTCTCGAATTAACGTTGCCCTTCGCGCTGCCTTCCGATATTCTTAATCAGAGAAGATAAAGTCTACACGGACGACCAGCACATGCCAGCGCCTTGCTTCAATCAGACGCCTCGCACACCGGCCGCCAGCCGAGTCTCGTCCGTTACCCTCCTGGTTCTAGAGCTAGTCATTATTCTCCGCTAAAGCGGCGAATCAGCTCCGGTCTACCAGGACCCGATGGTGAAAACCGAAAGCTGATTGCCGCGAACGAGTGGCAGTCGGCTTTTTTTGTAGGTTGCGATTTTGTGTAGGACATTAAGCCCGAACACGGCTCAGCCAGCCAGAACGTTTCGTTAAGACCGCGGCTGCCCACCCGGCGCCGCCACGGGGAGAAAAGGACACACGCTATGGCCACGCGGACCGGCTCTCAGGTAGTGCTCGAAGCACTCGTCGAAGTGGGAGTGGATACGATCTTCGGCTACCCGGGCGGCGCCATCATGCCGCTCTACGACGAACTGTTGAACTACCCCAACCTCAAGCACATCCTCACCCGCCATGAGCAGGGGGCGATCCACGCCGCCGATGCCTATGCGCGGGCCTCCGGCCGGCTCGGCGTCGCCATCGCGACCTCTGGCCCCGGCGCCACGAACCTCACCACCGGCATCGTCACCGCGATGATGGACTCCGTCCCGCTCCTCTGCATCACGGGCCAGGTTTTCGGCCACCTGATCGGCACCGACGCCTTCCAGGAAGCCGACGTTCCGGCCGTCGCCACCGGCATCACCAAGCAGGCGATGCAGATCCGCGACGTCGACGAGCTGCCCGAAGCCATGGCTGAGGCGATCTTCATCGCCCGTTCCGGCCGCCCGGGACCGGTCCTTCTCGACCTGCCCAAGGACGTCCTGATTGCCAAGACCAACGAGATGACCAATCCGATCACGGCCGTCCCGGGTTATCAGCCCGTGCCCAAGCTCGAGCCCCGCAGCGTTGAGCAGGCCCACGCGCTCCTGGGTGAGTCCAAGCGCCCGGTCTGCATCGTCGGCCAGGGTTGCAAGCTCTCGGGCGCGGTGCGGGCCTTCCGCCGCTGGTGCAAGGCCACGCAGGTCCCCGTCACCGAGACGCTGCTCGGCCTTGGTTCGGTTGATCCCGACTACTCCGGTCGCCTGGGGATGCTCGGCATGCACGGCCTGCGGCGGGCCAACAAGGCTGTTGACGAGGCGGACCTGATTATCGGCATGGGCATGCGGTTCGATGACCGCGTGACCGGCAAGGTTGAGAACTTCGGCGTCAACGCCAAGATTCTTCACATCGACATCGATCAGGCCGAGATCAACAAGATCATCCCGGTCGACGTCTCGATCAACTCGGACATGCGGGCCGCCCTTGAGGCTTGGCTCCCGCTGCTCGAAGGCCAGCCCATCGGCCAGTTCAAGCGCTGGCAGGAAGAGACGATGAGCTGGGGCGACGGCCTGGCGATGTACAAGCCGGCCCAGCAGACGCTGGTCCCGCCCACCGAGGCCCTCGACATCCTCTTCGAGGTGGCCGACCCCCAGACGATCGTTACCGCCGATGTCGGCCAGCACCAGATGTGGACGGCCCAGCGGTGCCGCTGTGCCGACCCCCGCAAGTGGATTACCTCCGGCGGAGCCGGTACGATGGGTTATGGGCTGCCGTCCGCGATGGGGGCCCAGTTCGCCTGCCCGAAGGACAAGGTGTTGGCGGTCTGCGGGGACGGTGGTTTCCAGATGACGATGCCGGAGATGGCCACGATCAGGCGGCACAATCTCCCCATCAAGGTGTTCGTGCTCGACAACAAGTATCTCGGCATGGTCCGGCAGTGGCAGGAGCTGTTCTTCGACAACCGCTACAGCGCGGTCGACCTGTCCGACAACCCCGACTTCGCCGAGTTGGCCCGCGTCTTCGGTTGGCAGGCCTTCACGATGCGCAACCGCGAAACGATGCGGCAGGACATTGAGGCGTGGTGGAACAGCGACGGCCCGGCTTTGATGCACTGCCTGGCCCACGCCGAGGACAACGTTTACCCGATGGTGCCCGCCGGCGCTTCGCTCGGCGAGATGAGGGAGGCTGAATAATGATTATCATGACGTTTGCCTTGGTGCTGCGCCGCATGTCGGCCTTGCCCAAGGTGCTGATGTTGATGTCGCGCCTGGGCGGAACGGTGACCTACGTCGCCGCCAGCGACGGCCGTGCGAACATGGTTGTCCGGGCGCCCCAGTCGTCGGCCCACCGCTTCGCGCCGCAGCTCCGCCGCATCGTCGACGTTCTCGACGTACACGAGCTGCACATGGTGGGCGCCAAGCGCGGCGAGAAGTCGCAGCGCGAGGTGCGCAAGAAGATCCTCGCCTGATCCGGCGACGGACGGAAACTCGGGTTCAGGTTTCAGCGGCTTGACTTGCAAGGGAGTCGGCGTTGGTAGACGCACTGTACGACCAGGATATCAAAGACGGTGGCTTGACCGGCAAGAAGATCGCCGTCCTCGGCTACGGCTCGCAGGGTCACGCCCACGCCCTCAACCTCAAGGAGAGTGGCGCTGACGTCTGCGTCGGCCTCCGCGCCGGCAGTAAGTCGCGCGCCAGCGCCGAGCAGGCCGGCCTGACCGTCCGCGACACCGCCGACGCCGTCAAGGCGGCCGACGTCGTCATGGTCCTGCTCCCCGACGAGATTCAGCCCGACGCGTACGAGCAGGAGATCGGCCCCAACCTCAAGGACGGCGCCTATCTCGCCTTCGCCCACGGCTTCGGCATCCACTTCAAGAAGATCGTGCCCGCTAACAGCACGAACGTCTTCCTCGTCGCGCCCAAGGGCCCCGGGCACCTCGTCCGCCGCCAGTACCAGGAGGGCAGCGGCGTCCCGTGCCTCATCGCCGTCCAGCAGGATCCCGCCGGCAATACCCGCGAGGTCGCGCTGGCCTACGCCAAGGCCATCGGTGGCGGCCGCGGCGGCATCCTCGAGACCACTTTCCGCGAAGAAACCGAGACCGACCTCTTCGGCGAGCAGGCGGTCCTTTGTGGCGGGCTCAGTGAGCTGATCCGCGCCGGGTACGAGACCCTCGTCGAGGCCGGCTACTCGCCCCAGAACGCCTACTTCGAGTGCCTCCATGAGATGAAGCTGATCGTCGACCTCGTCTACGAGCACGGCATCACCGGCATGCGGCACTCGATCAGCAACACGGCCGAGTACGGCGACATCTCCCGCGGCCCCCGCGTGATCGGCGACCAGGCCCGCGCCGCGATGAAGGACATCCTGGCCGAGATCCAGTCGGGCAAGTTCGCCGACGAGTGGATGGCCGAGTGCAAGGCCGGCAAGCCCAACATGCAAAAGCAGGCGCAGGCCCAGGCTAATCACGAGATCGAAACCGTCGGCAAGGAACTGCGGCAGATGATGCCCTGGCTCAAGGACAAGCAGCTGGACTAGCCGGCAGCCGACAGGGCCGCGGCGGGTCGGTGACCACGGTGTGGCGCCAATCCGTTCGGGTGGGGCAGCCAGTAACACGGGTGGGGCGGCAACCCGGGCGGAGCAGTATAACAGGGCGGGGCGGTACAACAGGGTCGGGCGCGCGTCTCGCCCGCCAACGAAACCGGGCCCCCCGGACGCTGGCCCTCAGCAAGTTGATGCAGCAGCACAACAGGAGTTGGTGCGATGAGCGAAGACCACGTCCGCGTATTTGACACGACGCTCCGCGACGGCGAGCAGTCGCCCGGCGCGACCCTCGACGGTCACGACAAGCTCGAGATCGCCCACCAGCTCAACCGCCTGGGCGTCGACATCATGGAGGCCGGCTTCCCCGCCGCCTCCCCCGGCGACCTCGAGGCCGTCAAGAACATCGCCATGGAAGTCGGCGGCAGCGACGACAGCCCGACCATCGCCGGCCTCGCCCGCGCCACCCCCAAGGACATCGACGCCGCCTGGAGCGCGGTCCAGTACGCCAAGCACCCGCGCATCCACACCTTCATCGCCACCTCCGACATCCACCTCGAGCACAAGCTCCGCATGACCCGCGAGCAGGTGCTGACGAAGATCACCGCGATGGTCGGCCACGCCAGCGCCATGTGCCCCGACGTCGAGTTCAGCCCCGAGGACGCCAGCCGCACCGACCCGGCCTTCCTCTACGAAGCCCTCGCCGCCGCCATCGAGGCCGGCGCCCGCACCCTGAACATCCCCGATACCGTCGGCTATGCCCACCCCCGCGAGTGGGGCGAGATCATCGCCGGCATCAAGGCCAACGTGAAAGGCATCGACGACTGCATCATCTCCGTCCACTGCCACGATGACCTCGGCCTCGCCACGGCCAACACGCTCGCCGGCGTGATGAACGGTGCCCGCCAGGTCGAGGTCACCCTCAACGGCATCGGCGAGCGGGCCGGCAACGCCTCGCTCGAAGAGGTCGTGATGGCCCTCCGCACCCGCAAGGACGTCTACGGCGTCACCACCCGCGTCGACACGACCCAGCTCGCCCGCACGAGCCACCTCGTCGCTGTCCGCACCGGCATCTCCGTCCCGCCCAACAAGGCCGTCGTCGGCGCCAACGCCTTCGCCCACGAGGCCGGCATCCACCAGGACGGCGTCCTTAAGCATGTCCTCACCTACGAGATCATGAAGCCCGAGGACGTCGGCGTCGCCCAGTCCAAGCTCGTGCTGGGCAAGCACTCCGGCCGCCACGCCTTCCGCCAGCGCGTGGCCGAGCTCGGCTACGAAAACCTCGACGAGGCCGACCTCGACCGCGCCTTCGACCGCTTCAAGCGGCTCGCCGACCAGAAGCGGACCGTCACCGAGGGCGACCTCGAGGCGCTGCTCAGCGACGAGTTCTACCGCCCGACCGACGTCTTCGTCCTCCACGGCGTGCACGTCTCCTGCGGCAGCCCGTCGATCCCCACCGCCAGCGTCTCGCTGGCCGGCCCCGACGGCATGTTCCAGACCAGCACCGCCACCGGCAACGGCCCGGTCGATTCGATCTTCACCGCGATCTCGAAGCTCGCCAACCAGGACATCGAGCTTGCCGAGTACGTCGTGCACGCGGCCAGCGGTGGCGTCGACGCCCTCGGCGAGGTCACCGTCCGCATCCGTACCAAGGAGGACCCCCCGCGGACCTTCAACGGCTACGGCACCGACACCGATATTCTCGTCGCCAGCGCCAAGGCCTACGTGGCCGCCCTCAACAAGATGGCGCTCGCCTCCGGTATGAAGCCCGACACCCTGCATTCAGAAGCCGGCGGCTCCGAGCCCGCCGCAACGGTGTAACCCGCCATGCCCAAGATGACCCTGACCCAAAAGCTCCTGGCCCGTGCCAGTGGCAAAGACTTCGTCCCCGCCGGCGAAACCGTCCTCACCGACGTCGACGTCCTCATGACCCACGACGTCTGCGGCCCCGGCACCATCGGGGTCTTCAAGCGCGAGTTCGGCGAGAACGCCAAGGTCTGGGACCAGGAAGGCGTCGTGATCATCCCCGATCACTACATCTTCACCTCCGATTCCCGCTCCAACCGCAACGTCGACATCCTCCGCGAGTTCGTGAAGGCGCAGGGCATCAAGTACTTCTACGACGTCGTCGACGAGGGCGAGTGGCGCTTCGACGCCAGCAAGGGCCTCGAGCTCGCCCAGTACGGCACCCAGTACGCCGGCGTCTGCCACATCGCCATGCCCGAGAAAGGCCACACCCGCCCCGGCGAGATCCTCGTCGGCACCGACTCGCACACCTGCACCGCCGGCGCCTTCAACGAGTTCGCCACCGGCATCGGCAACACCGACGCCGCCTTCGTCATGGGCACCGGCAAGATCCTCCTCCGCGTCCCCGAGACCATGCGCTTCATCCTCGACGGCGCCATGCCCCCCGGCGTGATGGCCAAGGACATCATCCTCCAGATCATCGGCGAGATCGGCTTCGACGGCGCCACCTACCGCGCCATGGAGTACGGCGGCGACGGCATCAGCTCCCTCGACATCGACGACCGCATGACCATCGCCAACATGGCCATCGAGGCCGGCGGCAAGAACGGCGTCTTCGAGGCCGACGACCTCACCCGCGCGTTCGTCGAGTCGCGTGGCCGCGCGCACGGCACCCTCCGCCCCTACGAAACCGTCGCCCCCGACGACGGCGCCGAGTACTGCTTCGAAATGCGCCTCGACCTCAGCCGGCTCGAGCCCGTCATCGCCAAGCACCCCGACCCCGGCAACCGCGCCGCCGTCCGCGAGTGCTCCGACATCCCCCTCGACCGCTGCTACATCGGCTCCTGCACCGGCGGCAAGACCAGCGACTTCGAGGCCTTCGCCCGCATCACCCACGGCCGCGAGGTCCGCGTCGAAACCTTCGGCGTCCCCGCCACCCCCCAGATCGTCCGCGACCTCAAGCAAAAGCAGATCAACGGCGTCTCCGTCTGGGAGAGCCTCCAGAACAGCGGCGTGAAGCTTTCCGAAAACGCCGGCTGCGCCGCCTGCCTCGGCGGCCCCGTCGACACCTTCGCCCGCCTCAACAAGCGAATGAACTGCCTCAGCACCACGAACCGGAACTTCCCCGGCCGCATGGGCGACAAGGAGAGCAAGGTCTTCCTCGCCAGCCCTTACACCGTCGCCGCCGCCGCCGTTGCCGGCAAAATCGTTGACCCCCGCGACTACCTCCAGTAGCCGCCACCGGCCGCCAGGAGCACGCAGATGGAAAAATACATCCAGGGCAAAGCGTACGTCGTCGGCGACAACATCGACACCGACCAGATCATCCCCGCCGAACACCTCGCCCTCGTCCCCACCATCGACGAAGAGTATCGCAAGCTCGGCGGCTACGCCCTCTGCGGCCTCCCCCGCGACCAGTACCCGACCCGCCTCGTCGAAGAAGACCAGGCCCCCTCGGCATATCAGGTCGTCATCGCCGGCCGTAACTTCGGTTGCGGCTCCTCCCGTGAGCACGCCCCGATCGCCCTCGGCGCCGCCGGCATCCAGGCCGTCGTGGCCGAGTCTTTCGCCCGCATCTTCTTCCGCAACTGCATCGCGACCGGCGAGCTCTACCCCTGCGAGGCCAAGCGGCGTCTCTGCGACCAGATCAAGACCGGCGACACCGTCGAGCTCGACCTCGAAAATCTCAGGTTCCGCACGCCCGACGGCCGCCTCGAATGCGACCTCGCCCCCCTCGGCGAAGTCGCCAAGGTTGTCGCCGCCGGCGGTCTCTTCGCCTATGCTCGCGAAACCGGACTCGTTCCCCAACGCCAAGAGTAGCGCGCCATGGTCACTGTATACGACACCACCCTCCGCGACGGCACGCAGGGCGAGCTCATCCAGCTCACCGTCCAGGACAAGCTCCGCATCACCACCGTCCTCGACGAATTTGGCCTCCCGATGATCGAGGGCGGCTGGCCCGGCAGTAATCCCAAGGATGCCGAGTACTTCGAGCGCGTCCGCGACCTCCCCCTCAAGCACGCCCGCATCGCCGCCTTCGGCTCCACCTGCCGCCCCTCGCGCACGCCGGAGACCGACGAAAACCTCAACATGCTCATCCAGGCCGATACCCCCATCACCACCATCTTCGGCAAGAGCTGGACCCGCCACGTCACCGAGGTCCTCCGCACCACCCGCGAGCGCAACCTCGAGCTCGTCCACGACAGCGTCGCCTTCCTCAAGCAACACGACCGCGAGGTCATCTTCGACGCCGAGCACTTCTTCGACGGCTTCTTCCACGACCGCGACTACGCCCTCGAAGTCCTCGCCGCCGCCCAGTCCGCCGGCGCCGACGCCCTCGTGCTTTGCGAAACCAACGGCGGCCGCCTGCCGTGGGAAGTCACCGAAGCCACCCAAGCCGTCTGCGAGCGCTTCCCCGCCACCACCATCGGCATCCACACCCACAACGATGGGGGCTGCGCCGTCGCCAACTCGCTCGCCGCTCTCCGCGCCGGCGCTACCCACGTGCAGGGCACCTTCAACGGCATCGGCGAACGCTGCGGCAACGCCGACCTCTGCCCGATCATCGCCAACCTCGAGCTCAAGCTCGACCAGCGCGTCCTGCCCGCCGGCCGCCTCCGCCGCCTTACCGAGGTCGCGCGCCTCATCACCGAAATCGCCAACATCGCGCTGCCGACCAACGCCCCCTACGTCGGCCGCAGCGCCTTCGCTCACAAGGCCGGCGTCCACGTCTCCGCCATCCAGCGCGACGGCGGCTCCTACGAGCACACCAACCCCGAGGCCGTCGGCAACGAGCGCCGCGTCCTCGTCTCCGAGCTCTCCGGCCGCGGCAACCTCAGCTACAAGGCCTCCGAGTTCGGCCTCACCACCGAGCAGGAAACCAGCAACGTCCTGGCCGAGATCAAGAAGCTCGAGAACCAGGGCTTCGCCTTCGAAGCCGCCGAGGCCTCCGTCGAGCTCATGCTCCGCCGCGAGCGCGCCGGCTACGCCCCCTTCTTCGAGCTCGTTGACTTCCTCGTCGTCGTCGAGCACCGCGAGCGCCGCGGCCTGCTCGCGGAGGCCAGCGTCAAGATCCGCATCGGCGACGAGGTCTACCACACCGCCGCCGACGGCGTCGGCCCGGTCGGCGCCCTCGACCAGGCCCTGCGCAAGGCCCTCAGCGAGGCCTACCCGACCATCGACCGCTTCCGCCTCGCCGACTACAAGGTCCGCATCCTCGACGGCACCCGCGCGACCTCCGCCACCACCCGCGTACTCATCGACACCCGCGAGGGCGAGCAGACCTGGACCACCGTCGGCGCCTCCCGCAACATCATCGAGGCCAGCTGGCGGGCCCTCTACGACAGCTTCGAATTTGGACTCCTACGCCATCACGGCGACGAGCGACCGTTCAAGTCGGCCGCCGGCGCGGCCACGCCGCCGCCACCCCGTGAGGCCTCCACCACCTGACCCGCGCAACCGCGCTACCGAGACCAATCACCATGTCGACCACCATCATGCTGCTACCCGGGGACGGCATCGGCCCCGAAGTCGTTGCCGAAGGCCGAAAGGTCCTCACCGCCATCGCCGGCCGCTACAACCGCACGCTCGAGTTCGACACCGGCCACATCGGCGGCATCGCCATCGACCAGTTCGGCACCGCGCTGCCCGACGAGACCCTCGAGCGCTGCAAGTCCGCCCGCGCCGTCCTCCTCGGCGCCGTCGGCGGCCCGCAGTGGGATGACCCCACCGCCAAGGTCCGTCCCGAGCAGGGCCTGCTCAAGATCCGCAAGGCCCTCGGCCTCTTCGCCAACTTCCGCCCCGTTCGCGTCCACCCCCGGCTCGCCGACGCCGGCCCGCTCAAGCGCGACCGCGTCGCCGACCTCGACATCCTCGTCGTCCGCGAGCTCACCGGCGGAATCTACTTCGGCGAGAAGAACCGCGGCCCCCACGACAGCGGCGAGTACGCGTCCGACGCCATGACCTACACCACCGGCGAGATCGAACGCATCGTCCGCCGCGCTGCCGACGCCGCCCTCCGCCGCAACAAGCGCCTCGCCTCCGTCGACAAGGCCAACGTCCTCGAGGTCTCGCGCCTCTGGCGCGCCACCGCCACCCGCGTCATCGAGAACGAGTTCCCCGAGATCGAGCTCGAGCACGTCCTCGTCGACGCCGCCGCCATGTACCTGATCCAGAATCCCAAGCGCTTCGACGTCGTCGTCACCGGCAACATGTTCGGCGACATCCTCACCGACGAGGCCTCCGTCCTCGCCGGCTCGATGGGCCTGCTGCCCTCCGCATCCCTCGGCGAAGGCGGGCAGGGTCTCTACGAGCCGATCCACGGCTCCGCCCCCGATATCGCCGGGAAGGGCGTCGCCAACCCTCTGGCCACCATCCTCAGCTGCGCCATGCTCTGCCGCTATTCACTCGGCTGGGAGGACGCCGCGACCGCCATCGAGACCGCCGTCGATGGCGTCATCAACGCGGGCCTCCGGACGGCCGATCTCGCCGCTCCCGGCGAGACCCCCTTGTCGACCAGCGCCATGGGTGATGCCGTCGTCGAACGCGTGAGCGCCGAGCTGGCCGCCCGCTGACCGGTGACCACCTCCCGAACCTTGGCGGTGGGGCTCGAAGCGCTCCCGCCACGCGGCCTCTTCCAGCGCGTTGCGCACCGGGTTACAATACCGGGTTCAGTGGTGGGTGTAGCTCAGTTGGTTAGAGCACCAGGTTGTGGTCCTGGGGGTCGGGGGTTCGAATCCCCTCATCCACCCTTCCCCTCCCCCGGATGCCCCAGGCTTCAGCCCGGGGGACTGAAACATCGTCCATAACGCGGGACAGATCACCGACCCGCGTTCTCGTCATCCTCCCCAACCCCCTCAATCACCGCCTCTAACGTCCCCACCCCATCCACAAGAAAACCGTGCCGATCCCCGTGCACCACCCCAGCGTCGTTCAACCCCTCGCGCGGATAACGATCGGCGTCACTCCCGAGATCGACCAGCAACGCCAAACTCCCGCCAAGGTGGTAGTTGTTCGGATGCGCCCGCGCCTTGCCTGGATGCTGCTGATAGGTATCCGCGCCGCCGAAATCGACCAACACCCCGATCGCATTATGCGCCGTCGCCGCTAACGCAAACCCGCCGCCCGAGTACACGTCGTCGCCGGCGTGCTCGTAGAAGAACGTCACCGTCTGATCCCACGAGCACGACTGCCCCACGCCGCGCCGCACGAAGTAGACATCATCACCGCTCAGGTCCTCGAAGAACCCGACCGCCTGGTGCGCCGCGAACCCCTGCCCATACCGCGCGCCGAGATAACGGTCGTTCCCCGCCAGGTCCCGCAGGATGCCAAACCCGTAGTAGTAGCCGCCGCCCTGCGAGAAGTTCCCCGCTTCGTAAACGTCGTCGCCACCCCCGTCCACCAGCGCCGCCAGCCCGCCCGACGCCAGTCCGCGAAAGCCCACTGCACAACCCTGCCCCCAGCCCGCGAAGATCCCCGGCGTCCCATACGCCCCCAGGTCACGCCCCTTGCAGTAGTAGCTGTCCGCGCCGGCCTCATCGATCAGCCAGCTCAGCCCACCCGGCAGCCCCAGCGCCTGCGCAAACCGCGGCGCCTCGTAACGATCATCGCCGCCGCGATCGATCAACGCGCCGACCCCGCAGTAGCTCATCCCCTGGCTGAAATCCTGGCTGCGATACACATCGTCGCCGGCCTCATCAATCAGCATCCCGACGCCCAGCACCCCCGTCCCCTGGCTGAATCGCTGCCCGACGTAGCGATCGTTGCCGGACACGTCATACAGCAGGCTCACCCCCAGCAGCCCCGCTCCCTGCGCATAGTCGAACGTCGCCTGGTACGCGTCGTCGCCCGCCAGGTCGATGATCAGGCTCAACGGCCCCGCCGCCTCCGCCGTGTAGAAGTCATCCCCGCCCAGGTCGACAATCACCGCGGCCGGCTCTTTGTGCCAATCATCCCCCGTCCCGGCGATCACGATCTTCCCGACCTCCGATTCGATCACCTCCGGCTGCAACCGCGAATCCTCAGCCCCATGATTCCGCAGCGCCGCCACCCCCGCGGCCGCGTACCGCGCCGCTTCGATCAGCGCCCGTCGATCGACCCGCGCCGACTGCTCAACGAACCGCTCGACCTTTGCCAGCCGCTCGCGATCCGGATCCCGCAGCAGCATGATGTCGTTGTGAAACGATTCCGCCATTGTCGCGACATGCTCACGTAGAAACGCGCGCTCGGACTCATCCAACGCCGCGAACGCCCGTTCGAGTTCGCTTAGCGCGGCTGAGAGATGCGTTCGCAGGATCGCGGCCGCGTTGATGTTCGCGGCGTTGTCGCCGCCGGCAATCAAATGGATATCGATTGGAAGCGTTGGCCCGACCGCATGCCCCTCGGCCACTGCGCCTAGATGTCGGTTCGCAACGTCCAGGAGCGCCAGCGCCGGCGTTATCGCACCATCCGCCAGGAGCGCGTCGCCGGCAAAGTCCCTCGCCACCGCCGGCGTGCTGAACGGTTCACTGAAAGCCTGCCGCACGCCCCGCGGCCGAAACACGTCTCCGCCGCCCGCCAGCCGCGCGAAGTTCGCCCGCAGCTTCGCGAGGTCCTCCTCCGCGTCGTAGCGTTTCACCAGCGCCGGCACGACCGCCGCTTCCGCCGCCGCGTGCTGCCACGCCGCCTCCGCGGTCCATGTGAAGTCGGCCCCGACCGCCAGCGCGGCCCCGTCCGCGCCGCCCTCCGCGACCACGACCGGAACCTCGACCGCGAAAACCTTTTTGACCCGCTCCGCCGTCAACTCCACCGCCGTCCCCGGCAACTGCTCCCAAGCAAACCCCCGCGGGTCTGCCCACACCGCCTGATCCTGCGTCGCCTCACCCGCCACCCGCGTCGAGCGCTCGACGTTGTCCCGGTAGATCCGCAGCGCGACCGCCTCGCCAACTTCCGTCGCGTTCAGCGCCGCATGAAACCTGGCGCGCACCTGGTCCAGTGGCACGTCGAAGACGTTGCCGTCTACCGCCACGATCACGTCCCCAACCATCAACCCCGCCGCCTCCGCCGGACTCCCCGGCTCGATCCCGATGACCGTCAGCCCCCGCGGAAACGCCTCCTCGTCATGCTTGATCTCACCCGCATGCATCCCCAGCCCCACCCCGATCCCGTGCCGCCCTCGATCCGCCGCCTGAGCCGCCACCACCGCCACCAAAACCACCACCCCAAACACCGCCCGCAGGCCTTCCCGTCTGAACCCAATCACACGCTCACCCTCACCAACAAAAACCCATTCGCAGGACCACCCCCGTCACCTGCTCACCTGCTCCGTATCCGGGTGCCCCAGGTTTCAGCCTCGGAGACTGATTAAAACTCGCCCCCCCAATTAACCGGCTGCCACCCTACGTTCTCGGCCCGAACGCATCCACCACGTGCTCAATCACCGGCTCCTCCCCCTCGCGCAGCATGATCCCCACCACGTCATACCGGCACGGCGCGTCCGCGTGCCGACTGCGGGCCAGGAACCACTCGGTTGCTTTCAGGAGGTGCCGCTGTTGGGCAGGGCGGAGCTGCTCGGCTGGATCCGCCAGCGCATCGCTGCGCCGCGTCTTGATCTCGACGAACACCACCGTGTCGCCGTCGCGCATGATCAGGTCGATCTCGCCGACCGGCGTGGCGTAGTTGCGGGCGATGCGGCGATAACCCAGCCGGCGCAGAAACTTCTCGGCCAGCCGTTCCCCCGCCTGACCAAGCTCCCGTCGCGCACGGGTCATCACCGTCCACCGCTAGGCGGAGCGCATCAGTGGGTCGCGCCTCAGGTCTCGCTGCCGGCCAACGCCGCTTCCGAGTCCGACGGCGACTTCGCCTCGTCGACCTTCGCCTGCGCCTCGGCAATCGCGGCCTGCTTCGCGGCCCGCGCTTCGGCCGCCGCCCGCCGCGCCTCGGCCGAGATGCGGCGTTCCTTCAGCTTGCGCGCCTTGCCGACGCGATCCCGCAGGTAGTACAGCTTGCAGCGCCGCACCTTGCCGCTGCGGATCGACTTGATCGAGGCGATCTTCGGCGAGTGGATCGGGAAGATCCGCTCAACCCCTTCGTTGCCGACCAGCTTGCGGACCGTGAAGGTCTCGCTCAGCCCCGACCCCCGCCGGGCGATCACCGTGCCGGTGAAGTCCTGGAGGCGGGACTTGTTGCCCTCGACAATCCGGAGCGTCACGACGACCGTGTCCCCGATCTCGAAGTCGAGATGCCCGTCGCGCTGATACTTTCTCTCTACGACATCGAGTAACGGATTTCTCATCGTGCGTCTCCCACTAGACAAGCTTGCGAAGCCGGGGGCGCGACTGCAAACCGCCCACCGACCAGAGTTCGTTGGTCCGAAAAGCTCACCCGCCGCCCCGCCGGGCCGTCGTCCGGCAACAGGTCCGGCCGCCGCTGGGCCGTCCGCTGCCGGGCCTGCTCGCGCCGCCAGGCCGCAATGGCCGCATGATCGCCGGACAGCAGGATCTCCGGGACGTCGTGACCGCGATAGGACCGCGGCCGGGTGTATTGGGGGTATTCCAGGGTGGCGTCCTGAAACGATTCGTCGGCCGTCCCCTCGGCGTTGCCCAAAACGCCGGGCAGCAGCCGGGTGACCGCGTCGACCACCGCCAGCGCCGGCAGCTCGCCGCCGGTCAGGACGAAGTCGCCGAGGCTGATTTCAAGCGGGCGGAGGATCTCGACGATCCGCTCGTCGTAGCCCTCGTAGTGGCCGCAAATCAGCAGCAGGCGTTCGTGCTCGGTTGCGAGCCGCTGCGCTGCACCCTGGTTAAACGGCAAGCCCTGCGGCGTGAGCAACAACCGCAGGGCTTCGCGAGGGTCCTGGCGTTCGACCGCCTCAACGGCGTCGCAGACCGGCTGGCACATGAGGACCATGCCGGCGCCGCCGCCGAACGGGCGGTCGTCGACTGTCAGGTGCTTTGTATCGTTGGAGTAGTCGCGGAGGTTGTGGAGGTGGTATTCAACGTGACCGGCGGCCTGCGCACGTCCGAGGATGCTCGCCGACAGGTACGGCTGCATTACCTCTGGAAATAGTGTCAGCAGGTCGATTCGCATCGTGAGAACCAGTCATGATTGCCGAGAGCACGGGCCTCTTGAACCTATCGGCTACTTTTTGGCAACCTGGATGCCGTTTTTGCGGAGCAGGTCGCGGACGGTCGGGGAGGGCTGCGCCCCGACACTGAGCCAGTACTGGACCCGCTCGGTGTTGATCGTCGTCTGCGCGGCGGTGTCCCGCTGGTGCGGGTCGTAGTGGCCGAGCTCTTCGAGCACGCGGCCATCGCGTGGGCTGCGGCCATCGATGGCGTTGAGTCGGAAAAAGGACTGGTGCGTCCGGCCCATGCGTTTCAAGCGAAGTCTGACGGCCATCGGGCTGCCTCGTGCTAAGAGCGGCCAGCCGGACGAAGGCTGGCCATTAGGGTCGTGAATCCACCACTCGTCTCGCCCGGGTCGGCCCGGTCGCGGCGGCGACGAGGCGATGCTGCGTCGGGCAAGCCCCCTGGTCGAAACGAGCCATGTAATATAGTCGGCTCGCGGGATGGTGACAAGGCCCCGCAGCGGGGCGGAGCAGCTTGAAATCGGGCTCCCTGGTCCGCCAGCGGTCCGCTGTCAAATGCGCCATTTCGTGTCGGGATAGTGTGGCTGGCGGCATCGCCGTGGCGTGGGCGGGGCGCTGGTGGGGCTGGG
>CAZCKC010000071.1:0-17909 GCA_964499235.1 uncultured Planctomycetales bacterium
CGTTGTTCGGTGTTCGTGCTGGTGGACTGCTTGGTGGCCCGGTCCTTCAGCCGATCGCTCTTGCCGGTCATCGCGATCACGTCGGCGTTGTGCAGGAAGCGGTCGAGGATCGCGGTGGCGGCGGGCACGTCGCCGAGCAGCTTGCCCCAATCCTCCAGCGGCCGGTTGCTGGTCATGATCGTCGACCGCACCTGGTAGCGCCGCATGATGATCTCGAACAGGTACTCGCCCGAGCGCTTGGGCAGCTGCTTCATGCCCATGTCGCGATGATGGTCAGGTCGGGCTTGAGGCACTTGGCGAGCAGGTTCTGCACGGCTTCGCGCGTCCACAACGCGAACGGCAGCTTGACCTGATCGTGTCTTGCCACGTAAATCAAGTGGAATCTCACGGCGGCGTTTTGCGAGAGACGCCGAACGTCCGCGCCGCGACGGCGGGCTTCAGGCCGCCCCGCAGCGCGTCGATGATGCGCCGCCGCAAGGCTTCCTGGGCATCCGGCGAGAGGAAGCGGGCATCCTTGCTCGACAGGGGAGCATGGATACGACGAATACCTGTTCAGTGCAATACATTATGGCCGGAGTAGTATCTCGTTAACAGTCGGCCGCCAGGATGACGCGCACGGGACGGTTGTCGGATTATCGATTATGCTGCCCCCCATGGATCAACAAGCGACCGAGGCCACACGCGGGGTAGATTGGCTGGCGACCAGCTCATGATCCGTCGTCTGTTCAACGCCTGCTTGTGTTGTCCCGCCGACCTACGACCGTCGCGTGATGATCTCGAGATCGTCGGCACATTCAACCCGGGCGCGACTGCGTTCGGCGATGAGGTGGTTCTTCTTGTACGGGTGGCGGAGCGGCCGCGCGAACGACGCATTGGTTATACCGCGCTGCCGAGGTGGCAGAATGGCACCGACTTGGTCGTGGACTGGATCGCCAACGACGAGCTTGACGTGCTCGACGTCCGCGTGGTCCGCCGAAAGCGCGACGGCCTGGTCCGGCTGACGTCCGCGTCGCACCTGCGTGTCTTGCACAGCCGCGACGGCCGGTCCATCGACCGCGAAGGCGGCGCGTGGTTCGAACCGCAGACTGAGTTCGAGGAGTTCGGTGTCGAGGATCCCCGCGTCACACGCATTGGCAGAGAATACTGGTTTACCTACGTTGCCGTCTCGCGGCACGGCGCGGCAACCGCGCTGGCGTCGACGATGGACTTTCAGACGTTCACGCGTCACGGCGTAATCTTCCCCATCGAGAACAAGGACGTCGTGCTGTTTCCTGACGCGATAGGCGGCGAGTACCTCGCGCTGCATCGCCCCGTCGGCAGGACGCCGTTCACGCAGCCGGAAATCTGGCTGGCCCGCTCGACGGACATGGTCCAGTGGGGACGGCACCAGGTCCTGCGCGGGGGTGTCTCCGGCTGGGACGCTGGTCGGGTCGGAGCCGGCGCACCGCCCATCCGTACGCCGGATGGCTGGCTTGGAATCTACCATGGCAGCACACAACCCGCCGGCGACAGCGGTGTAGGGGTATACTCCGCCAGCGCGCTGCTGCTCGACCTGGCTGAACCGCAGCGCATCGTCCGGCAGTCGCCGGAGCCCATGTTCGTTCCGGAAACCGACTTCGAACGAGAAGGCTTCGTGCCGAACGTGCTGTTCCCGACCGGCGTGGTCGAGCGGGACGACGTCCTGCTTGTTTACTACGGCGCCGCCGATACGGCGTGCGCTGTAATGGAAATATCGAAGGTCGCCGTTTTGGCCGCGATGAAATAGCGCCCGCCCGAGGCGGCGGCAGGGACACCCCCGCGACGGCCCTGCCTGACGCGCGGACTGCCGCCGCGTATCGCGGCGGTGCCGCAACGAGTATGATCTGCGCAGTCGCTGCACTGGCCTCGTCGCGTCCGCGGGCGCAACGGCCGCGTAGGGGGCGGCGTCTCGGAGAGAAGATGACGACGCAAAACCCAGCACGGCAGAGCGACAGGCCCGGCACGTCACGCCCATCGATCGCATTGATCGGTTCGTATATCCCCCGGCGCTGTGGGATTGCGACGTTTACGCATCACCTGGGGTCGGCGATTGCCGAGCGGATCTATGATCAGCCGCTCGGGTCCACTGAACGAGTACGAATCGTCGCCGTCAACGATCAGGACGATCTATACAACTACGGCCCCGAAGTGGCGTTTGAGATCGGGCAGCACCGCAAGTACGACTACCGCAACGCCGCCGATTTCCTCAATGACAGCAAGTTCGAGACGATCAGCTTGCAGCATGAGTACGGGCTGTTCGGCGGCGAAGCGGGTGTGTACGTGCTCGAACTGCTTGAGCGGCTCAAGAAGCCCGTCGTTTCGACGCTGCACACGGTTCTGGCCGAACCGAGTGATGGGCAGCGCGCAGTGCTCCAGCGCATCTCCGACTGCAGCGTTGCGCTGGTCGTGATGGCTGATCGTGCTCGCACGTTGCTTCATAGCTGCTACGCCGTCCCGCAAGAGCGGATTCGCTTCATCCATCACGGCGTTCCGGACCTGCCTTTCGGGAACAAGGAGACGTTAAAGGAACGGTTCGGCACGGCCGGCAAGCCCAGCATCCTGACCTTCGGCCTGCTGAGCCCCAACAAGGGCATCGAGATCATGCTCGACGCCCTGGCGCAGGTAGTGCCGGATCATCCGGACGTCGTGTTTACGGTGCTCGGCGCGACTCACCCGCACATCAAGCGTGATTCGGGGGAGTCGTATCGACTGTCACTCGAACGGCGCGTTCTCGAGCTGGGTATTCAGAAAAACGTCATTTTCCACAACCGCTATGTTTCCGAAGAGGACCTCTGCGCGTACCTGACAGCGGCCGACATCTACGCGACGCCGTACCACAACCAGGAGCAGATCGTTTCGGGCACGTTGGCCTATGCGCTCGCCGCCGGCACCGCCGTCATTTCGACGCCCTATCGGTACGCTCAGGAGGTGCTCGTCGATGGCCGGGGCTACCTAGTGGACTTTGGTGATGTCGACGGGTTTGCGGGCGCCCTGCACGCCCTGCTCGAAAACACCCACGAGCGCGAGCGTATGCAAACGGCCGCCTACGAGTTCGGCCGGGAGATGATCTGGCCCCGCGTCGCCGCGCACTACCATGACACGCTGACACAGGCCCATGCAGACGCTGCGGAACGATCAAGAACCCGGGCACGCGAGGAGAAACGCCAGCTTCGGATGCAGCTCTCGTTGCCGGACGTGCCGGTCAGCATCCTGCTCGCGATGACCGACGATGTGGGCATTCTGCAGCACTGCGTGTACGCCACGCCGGACCGGCGCCACGGCTACACCACTGATGACAACGCCCGAGCGGCCATCGTCGCCGCGATGTTCTGGTCGCATTTTCAGGATGACAGCGTCCTGATGCCGTTGCAAACCTACCTGGCCTTCGTGAACCACGCGCGCCCGGGTGGCGGCGGGCGTTTTCGCAACCTCATGAGCTACGATCGCAGTTGGCTTGAGGTGAACTGGAGCGACGACTGTCAGGGCCGTGTTCAATGGGCGCTCGGCTACCTGATCGCGCATGCACCACACAAGTCTATCCGCCTGCTCGCCGAGGATCTCTTTCGGCTGTCGCTGGGTAACTTTGAGTCCATAGCAAGTCCGCGGGCGTGGGCGTTCGCCGTGGTTGGTCTGTACTACTATCTCCGCGAGTTCCCGGACGATCGGGGTCCTCGCGCCGCGCTGAGCATGCTCGCCACGCGCCTGGAGACCGCCTTTCAAGAGCACGAGACGGCCGATTGGCCCTGGTGTGAAGACGTGGTCACATATGAGAACGCCCGCGTTCCCCAGGCGCTGATTCTGGGCGGGTTGGCGCTGAACGAGGACCGCCTGACGCAGCGGGGGCTGCGCGTGCTGACTTGGCTGCTTGACGCCCAAACCGCGGAAGACGGACATCTCTCCGTGATTGGCAGCGACGGCTGGCTGCGTCGGGGGGGGCGCCGCGCCCTGTATGACCAGCAGCCGCTGGAGGCGGCGGCATTGATCGAGGCCTGCAAAGCCGCCCACCGAGCCACCGGCGAGGAGCACTGGCTGATCGAGATGCGCCGCTGTTTTGCGTGGTACCTGGGGCAGAACGACGCGGGCCTCTCACTGATCGAGTTCAAATCCCACGGCTGCTACGACGGTCTGGTGCGCGGCGGGGTCAACGAGAACTTCGGTGCCGAATCGTGTCTGTCATGGCTGCTGTCGTTATTGACAATGCATGAGACGCAGCCGGGTGAGGCGCCGGATCGTTCCTGGGAGACCGGCGGCGCGGAATCACCACTGCGCGCGAGAGAGTAGCCGCATGTCTGGCCAACGCAAGCTGAAGATCACGCGAAGTCCCGTGCGGTTCCTCGCGGACCGGCGACGGGTGATCACGCGGCCATCGCTTCCCGCGCAGGTGGGACATCTCAGATCAGTGCTAGGTCGTGTTCGGGGGCTCTCCGACGCCGACGTCAGTCGCCTGCTGTCCGAGTTGCTGGCGGCTTTCGCGCCGCGCCACCGGGACGCCATTGCGGCATTCCGGGCGCACTACGAACTTGTGTGCGAGCACCTCGACGGCTGGCCTGTGTCCGACGAAAGACGTCTGCTGATTGGCGCGTATTTTACCAAGGAGTATTCCGTTGAGGCCGCCGCGCTGTTCAACCCCTCGATGGTGCCGCACCCTGACCAGAGTGGGCTGTCTCCGGGGGCGCGCCGCTTCATCGTCAGCCTCCGCGGCACGGGTGAAGGTCACGTTTCGTCCATCGGATTCCGGTCCGGCGTGATCGGAGCCACGGGAGAGATCCGCATGGACCCCGTGACCCGGTATGCCACGACCCCGGAGATCATCGGCGCCCCGATCTTCGACAAGCACACCTTCGACCTCAAGCTCTCCGAGATGGGTATTCATAACGACATCACGGAGATCGTGCTCGAGAACCTGCCACCGCAATTCACGGTCGCGGATCTCGGGCAGGGCATCGACAATCTACGCGGAAGGGGCATCGCCCCGTCCAGTTTTCGCAAGACCATCAAGGCGATCACGTGGCTTGCCCACAGCAATTACGTTGCCGTATTCCGGGCGGATTGCCCCGTGTCCGAGCGCGTCCTGTTCCCCGTCAGCGAAAACGAGAGCCACGGAATCGAAGACGCCCGCTTCGTTCGCTTCATCGATGAGGATGGGGTGGCCATCTACTACGCGACGTGCACCGCTTTCAACGGATTCGAAGTCCTGCCGCAGATGATCGCGACGCCGGAGTTCCGCTCCTTCAGGGTGTCGACGCTCAATGGAAAGTATGCGGCGAACAAGGGTATGGCGCTCTTCCCCCGCAAGCTCTCCGGACGCTACGCAGCGATCTCGCGTTTCGATGGCGAGAACCTCTACTTGCTCCAATCCGACAACATCGACTTCTGGAACACGGCGAAGAAGATCCGCGGGCCGCAGTACCCTTGGGAGTGTGTCCAGATCGGCAATTGTGGCTCCCCCATCGAAACCGACGCAGGTTGGCTCGCGCTCAATCACGGTGTCGGGCCGATGCGTCGTTATGCGATCGGCGTGGACCTATTGGACAGGGAAGATCCGTCGCAGGTGATCGCCCGGATGAACGAGCCGATCCTGATCCCCGAAGAAGATGAGCGCGACGGTTATGTGCCCAACGTGGCTTATTCCTGCGGCGCGATGGTCCACAACGACCAGTTGATCATTCCGTACGCCATGTCCGATTCGTATGCCGGAATCGCGACCCTGTCATTGCCGGAACTCCTGGCGCAACTCTCACGAAGCCGCATTCGTACCTAGCAGTCCGCCGCGGAAGTCGATTTCGGGCGGGTTTCATGCAGCCCCCCAGTCAGCTATTTGCTGCGGGTTTGGCGGCCTGTTTTATGCGTTGCGGGTGGGCGGCCGCGGGGGTTGGCGCGGAGGCGGCGGGCGAGGCGGGCTTCGAGGCGGGCCAGCCAGCGGTCCTCGGCGAGCGGTCGGCCCGTGTGGGCGGCCTGCCAGAAGCGCGTGCGCCATTCCTCCTCCGCGGGTTCGATGAGCTGGGCGCGCCACGCGTCCGGGTCCCATTCACGCGACCACCAGCGCAAATCCAGCAACGGTGCTGTTTGAGGCCGCGCGCCGACGTGCACGGCGGCACTGCTCCACCGCCACCGCCATGCCCGCCGAACCAGCCGGGCGCGCACCGGGTTGCGTTCGATATACGCCAGCGCCCGCCAGAGATGCACGGTATCGAGGGGCGACGAGTAGAACCGCCCCTGCCACAGGTGCCCGCTGCGTCCGTGCAGGCGGTTGATCGCTTGCGTGTAGCGATAGTGTGTGCGCCCGACGGCGGCGGCGAGGCGGTCCTCGGCCGGCGGGACCAGCACGAGGTGGACGTGGTTGTTCATCAGGCAGTAGCCGAGGATGCGGACGCCGGCTGTCGCGCAGTGGTCGCGCAGCAGGTCGAGATACAGCCGGCGGTCGTCGTCGGTGAAGAAGACATCCTGGCGGTTGTTGCCACGCTGGGTGACGTGGTGCGGGACTTTCGGGATGACGATGCGCGCTGCGCGGGCCATGCGGAGCAGGGTACCGCCAAGCGATCGCTGCCGCCACGCGGAAACCGGTAAAAAAGCAGGTGGCTGTCCCGGGTCCGCGGCTCACATCCGGGATCCGCGCCTCACCGCGGCGCCGCGGATTGGGGTAAGCAAGGTGGCTGTCCCCATTTATTTATAGCACTGCTCGAGAGCAGTGGCATTGCGTGTTGGGGAGGGTGCTACTCCAAATAGCCGAGGTCGCTGAGGCGTTGTTGGAGGATCTTCTCGTCTTCTTCAGAGTAGACGTCTTCGCGCTGGACGGGGGCGCGTTCGATGGGGGGTTCGTGCTCGACGGTGATGGGGGTGGCGAAGGCCTCGGAGAGGACGCGGCCTTCCATGTCGGCGGGGACGCGGAGGCCGAGCATGGCCAGGGCGGTGGGGGTGATGTCGGCGATCTCGCCGATGACCCGCTGGCCGGGGGCGACGTGGTCGCCGCCGAAGGCGACGATGCCCTCGACGCGGTGGGTGCCTTCGAGGCGTTTCTCGGATGACCAGCGGACGGCGCGGTGGCCGCGGATCTTGCGGACGACGGCCAGCCCGGGGCGGGGGACGAGCAGCAGGTCGGGCAGGTCGGGGTTTTGCTCGCGGGTGGTGGAGTAGAGCTGCTCGGTCTTGAGGGCGTCGTTGAAGATGCGGACGGTGGAGCCGTCGGGGGCGCGGGTGGTGGCGCTTTTGAAGCGGGCGATGAGGTCGTCGCGGAGCTGCTCGTAGTCGGCCGGGTCGACGATGCCGTGGGGGCCGCGGTCTTTCAGGTTGAGATAGAGGAAGCCGTAGATTCCGGCGTGCATGACGCAGGCCCGGGTCTTGGACCAGTCGACGGCCAGCTCGGCCTCGATGCCGCGGGAGCCCTGTTCGAAGCGGGTGGACTTGCCCTTGGAGAGGCGGCGGGCGACGTACTTCATGCGGGTGGCGGCCTGGGAGACGGGGCTGTCGAGGTGGAGGTAGCCCCACTGGCGGAGCAGGAGGTTGGCCTGGGCCTTGCCGTCGAGCGAGCCGTGGCCGTGATCGGACATGATCAGCACGCTGGCGTCGTTCTGCCGGGCGTATTCGAAGTGCTGGGCGAGGGCGTGGTCGAGGCGTTCGAAGACGGCGGCGGCGAGCTCGGCCTCGCGGGGGTACTTCTTGTTGAAGCGGGGGTCGAGGTACTTCCAGGCCTTGTGCTGGAGGTTGTCGACGAGCTTGTAGACGACCATGAGGACGTCCCAGCCGAAGCGGTCGCCGCAGTACTGGGTGAGCTCGAAGCCCTGGTCGAAGCTGTTGGCGATGTAGTTGAGGTTGGTGGTGAGGACGTCGTCGCCGCCGAGGCCGCGGCGTTTCCAGTTGGTGCGGTAGTCGTAGTGGGGGAGGACGGAGAAGATCTCGTTCTTGAGTTCCTTGGGGTAGGTGAAGTCGGCGTCGGTGGAGGGGGTTTCGAAGCCGGAGATCATGAAGCCGTTGACGGGGCGCGGGGGGTAGGTCATCGGGACGTTGATGGAGCCGACCTGGAGGCCCTTGTCGGAGAGGATGTCCCAGATGGTTTTCTCGCGGATCTCGAAGGTGGAGTTGAAGCTGAGGCGGGCCTCGTTCACGGAGTACTTTTCGAAGTCGATGATGCCGTGGCGGCCGGGGCCCTTGCCGGTCATGAAGGTGGTCCAGGCGGCGGGGGTGATGGGGGGCATGGTGGAGCGGAGGATGCCGGCGGCGCCGCCGGCGATGAAGGCCTTGAGGTTGGGCATGCGGCCGGCGTCCATCATGGGATCGAGCACGTCGAAGGTCGCGCCGTCGAGGCCGAGGACGAGCAAGCGCTTGGCGAGGGGCTTGAGGGGGCGCTTGGACTCGTCGATGGCGGTCGGCTGGGGGCGGGCGACTTGGGCGGACGCTCGGATCATGCGGATCTCCTGGCGGCTCTGCGGACGGAGCCGATGGCGGCCGCTCTCGTCGACGCAGGGGTTGTACACACCTGAGCTGGGACTGGGGCCTTCGTTGATGGGAAGGCCATTCACGCCAAGGGGTGAGTATAAGGGCGGCGCCGGCGGCTGTCAGCGTGGCGGCGGGGGGCGGAGCTAGCGGGTGGGTTCGACGACGAGGTCGTAGTCGTGGGTGGTGGTGCAGCGGGCGTGGAGGAGGGTGCCCGGGGGGGCGTCGGGGGGATCGGGGAGGAGGCAGACGGGGTCGACCTCGGGGGCCTGGCGGGCGTGGCGGGCGATGGCGAGGGGTTGGTTGTCTGTGGTGGTGGTGAGCTCGTCGATGGTGACGTCGAATTCCTGGCCGACCTGCTGGCGAGCCTTGGTGAAGGCGACCTGCTGCTGGGTGAGCATGAGGGCTTCGTGGCGCTGGTCGATGAGGGCGTCGGGGACGCGGTGCTTGACGCGGGCGGCGGGGGTTTCGGGTTCGAGGGAGTACTTGAAGGCGCCGGCGGCGTCGAAGCCGAAGTCGGCGACGAACTGGCGGAGCTCTTCGAACTCGGCGTCGGTTTCGCTGGGAAAGCCGACGATGAAGGTGGTGCGGATGGCGACGCCGGGGATGCGGGTGCGGAGTTTTTCGAGGAGGGTTTCGGTCTGGCGGCGGGTGACGCGGCGGGCCATCGTGCGCAGGACGCGGTCGTTGATGTGCTGGAGGGGGATGTCGATGTACTTGACGATGCGATCGGACTCGGCGATGGCGGCGATCATCTCGTCGGTGAAGATCGACGGGTAGACGTACATGAGGCGGATCCAGCGGGCACCGTCGCAGGCGGCGTTGAGCTCGCGGAGCAGGCCGGCGAGGCCTTTGTCGTAGCCGATGTCGTGGCCGTAGCTGGTGGTGTCCTGGCCGATGAGGATGAGCTCGGAGACGCCGTCGTGGATGAGCTCCTGGCACTCGGCGATGAGCTGGTCGGGGGTTTTGCTGTGCATGGGGCCGCGGATGGAGGGGATGGTGCAGAAGGTGCACTTCTGGTTGCAGCCCTCGCTGACGCGGACGTAGGCGTAGTGCTGGGGGGTGAGGCGGAGGCGGCCCTGGTCGGTCCAGGCGTTGGGGTTGTCGGGCTGGGGGTGGTAGTCGCCGAGGTAGTGGTCGGTGGCGGCGTCGCGGTCCAGGCGCCAGACGGCGCGGACGACGTCGTCGCGATTGTTGACGCCGACGAGGGCGTCGATGTCGGGGGCGGCGTCGCGGAGCTTCTCGCCGTCGCGCTGGACGAGGCAGCCGGCGACGACGATGCGCTTGAGTTGGCCGGCGCGCTTGCGTTCGGCGAGCTCGTGGATGATGTCGAGGGCTTCGGTGCGGCTGGATTCGAGGAAGCCGCAGGTATTGACGACGACGGTGTCGGCGGCCGCCTCGTCGCCGGTGATGAGGGCCCCGGACTCGGCGAGCTGGCCGAGCATTTTTTCGGAGTCGACGAGGTTCTTGGCGCAGCCGAGGGAGACGAAGGCGACGACCGGGGGTTCGAGGGCGAGGTTGGGGCTGCGGGGCTGGGTCTGCTCGCCGAGGATGGGGAGTGAGGAGGAGGGGGATGGCATCGGTGTAAGTCTCTGTCTGGGAACCGGTTGCGTTTCTTGCGGGCGGCCGGAGTGGGCGGCAACGGTTTCGCGGTCGGCCGGCTTTGCCAAATGTTAACCAGCGGGTACTTTCCGAGGCCGGAGTGCTGACCCGGCCGCGGTCTGAGATGATAGCAGATGCCCACCGTCGTTGAACTTTCCTGGTTGCCGAGCTTGCTGGTGCTGGCGGATGCGGGGGGGTGGGGTGCGTCGTGGGCGGGGGCGTGGCACACGCTGGTTCAGACGTTGCAGACGCTGCTCGTCGGGGGGTGGGAGGCGGTGTTGGGGCCGCTGCGGGAGATTCCGTGGCCGCAGTGGGGGCAGGGCTGGGGTGAGCTGCAGCGGGCGTTGCGGCATTACTGGGTGCCGAAGATCTTGGACGACCGGTACCGGGTGGCGTACTTCCTGCCGCTGGTATTCGCGTTGATGTTGTTGAAGGGCAGGCACTTGCGTGTCGGGGTGATCCTGACGGGGCTGGTGTTTCTGGGCTACAACTTCGGGGTGTTGTACCCGTTGTTCTGGGTGGTGTTGTGCGAGGCGTTTTTTCGGCTGAGCAACCAGTTTGCGATCGAGGTGAAGCGGACGGACGTGTGGAAGGGGGGGCCGCCGCTGGCGGCGATCCTGATCATTTTGGGGATGAACCTGCTGGTGGGGGTGCTGGAGTTCCGGTGGTTGCCGGGGGGGGCGGCGGAGCAGTTCAAGGCGACGAACGCGTGGTTGTATGAGCACGCGTGGTGGTTATGGGGGGCGCCGCATCGGCCGTTGTTCTGGGAGTCGGGGACTGGCGCGACGGTGCCGATCTACCAGACGATTTTCTTCAGCCCGCACCTGATCGGGACGGCGTACTTCACGGTGCGGATGCTGCAGTACTTCACGGACATCAAGCGGGACGGGATTGCGCCGGAGGCGCGGACGCGGCTGAACTTTTACTCGTTCGTGACCTACGGGCCGACGGTGATGCAGGGGCCGATCGAGCGGTTCCAGCGTTTCCAGGAGGAGATGGACACGTGTCACACGCGGCGGACGGTACGGAACGCGCCGTTCGTGGCGTGGCGGCTGTTCATCGGGTTCGCGAAGGTGATCGTGGCGACGCAGTACATCTTTCCGTGGCTGCATACGTATTTGCGCGATGAGGAGCTGTATGCAGCGCCGGAGGGGTTGACGTTTGGCGGGGCGTACTGGGTGCTGTACTGCATCGTGTTCGTGGAGATCTTTTATTTGTACCTGGAGTTCAGTGGGTATTGCGACCTGGCGGTGGCGATGTCGCGGATGTTCGGGTACCGGTGCATCGAGAACTTCCGGATGCCGTGGATCAGCCGCAGCTTGCGGGAGTTCTGGACGCGGTGGCATATCAGCCTGTCGAGCATCTTGCGGGACTACATTTACATTCCGTTCGGGGGGAACCGGCGGCACGTGGCGCTCAACTTGGTCGGGACGTTTGCGATCTGCGGGTTGTGGCATGCGCCGAATCCGCAGCTCGGGATCTGGGGGGCGATCATGGGGCTGATGGTGTACGCGAACCAGCGGTGGGTGCACTGGACGAAGCGGATTGACGAGGAGGGGGTGCATTGGTTCGCGCGGCTGCGGAAGCGGTCGCAGGGGTGGTGGCCGGTGCCGCAGTTTTTGGGGTGGCTGGTGACGATGAACGCGTTTTGCTTGTCGCTGTTGGTGTTCTTTCATGGGGTTGAGGGGTTGGGGGTGATGTGGGAGCTGGTGCGGCGGCCGGTGAATTGGGTGCTGGGGTTTGATGCGGTGACGGGGGGATTGCCGGCGATGAACGCATGGTTTGGGGGGTGAGTTGGGGGAGGCGGTTTGTCAGTCTCACCGCCTGAAGCTGCTGGGGGCGCCCGGTTTTAGAAGTCGGGTTGCCACCGCCAGCGGAGGTTGGCGGGACGTTGGCCCCAGGAGTAGGCGTTGAGAGCGTTCTGGGTGTTGTGGCCGTCGCCGAGGGCGGCGCCCCATTCGATCTGGCGGCGGCCGCGGAGGGCGTAGCTGCGGAGGTAGCCGGCTTGGTCGGCGACGAGGAGCTCCATGCGGGCGTCGGCGTTGGTATCGGCGAGTACTGGAGCGCATTCGACGGCGGCGTCGAGGTCGAGGTAGTGCAGGCAGTGGCCGTTGCGGGAGAGGAAGTTGATGCGGCCGGTGATGGCGCCGTTGTCGTCGGCGCGGAGGGTGGGGACGACGAGCTCGCTTTCCTCGTCGGCGTTGACGTCGCCGATGGCGGGGGCGGCCCAGAGGACGCCGTCGAACTGGTAGCGCCAGCGGAGGCCGCGGTCGCTGACGGCTGAGACGGTGCCGCCGGCGTCGGTCCAGTTGCCGGCGGCGGTATAGATGATCCAGGGGGGCAGGTCGGGGCCGGTGTCGAGACAGCGTAGGGCGGCGACGGCGGCGCCGGCCGCGCGGCCGTGGCGGAAGGGCATGGCTTGGGGCTGGTAGCGGCGACCGTCGCGGACGGCGGCCCAGAGGCGGCCGGCGCCGTCGGCGACGAAGAGCGGGGCCTGGGCGTCGGCGGTGTTGCTGAAGGTGAGGGGGGCGGCGAGGTTGCCGGGGGCGAGGCCGTAACGCCAGAGGATCTCGCCGCGGGCGGCGCTGAGGATGTAGAGCTCGCCGTTGAGGGTTGAGATAGCGATCTCGGGGCCGGGCTGGGGGTGGAGGTCGCCGGCGGCCATTCCGACGGAGACGAGCGGCTGGTTGGGGCCGGTGGCAGGGGGGCCGCCGGGGAGGTGTCGGACCCAGGGGGTGGAGGCGGTTTCGCCGCTAAAGGCGACGACCTTGCCGTCTTTGGTGACGACGATGAGGTCTTCGGTGCCGTTGTCGTTGAGGTCGATGGTGAGTGGGGGTGAGACAATGGTGCCGGCGGCGTAGAAGTAGCGCTGGAGCTCGCCCATGGGGGTGAGCTCGTAGACGAAGCCGTTGCGGCAGGCGGCGATGAGTTTTCCGTTGGCGAGGGCGAGGCCGAGGATGTCGCGTGGGGCGCGGTCGGGCGGGGTAAAGACGAGGGCGGCTTCGCCGGTCTGGCCGTCGACGCGGACGACGCCGTCGTAGTCATCCGCGGTGTCGGCAAGGGTGGTGCCGAGGGAGGGGACGTAGATCTGCTGGCCGAGGGGGAGGATGGTGGTGAACCAGGCGGTGAGGCCGACGGGGGCTTCCCAGAGGGCTTCGATCTCGATTTCCTGGCGGCGGGGGGTATCGGGCCGGCGGCCGGCGGCGATGCGGCGGTGGTTGTCGTACCAGCGGCGCCAGTCGTCGAGGCGGTCGCCGTAGGAGACGCCGCTGACGCGTTCGAGCAGGGCGCGGACGTGGGGGTTGGCGAGGTCGTGGTGGTTGAAGAGGCGCTCGGTGAGGCGGGGGCGCTGGTTGCGCCAGTAGGGGGCGGTGTTCTGTTCCCAGAGGTCGAGCGCGGCGTCGAAGGCGACGGGGGAGTTGGTTTCGGCGAGGGCGGTGAGGCCGCGGTCGATGGACCACTCGAGACGCTGGTGGCGGAGCAGCCAGAGGCCGACGAGCGCGATGATGATGAGCCCTGCGACCGCGACGGTGAGCAGGGCGAGGCGCAGCGGGGTGAAGAACGGGTTGCGGGCGAGTCGGTCGGACACGCGGCAACGGCTCCGCGAGGGCGGTCGGATCGGGGTCTGGTGGTCGCAACGCGACATCGTACCCAGGGTGGCGGGGTGAAGGTAGGCACCGCGGCGGATGCGGCGTGGATGCGATCGGCTAAACTGCGACAGCGCGCTCGGTGCGACGGGTGCACCGGGATCGCGAAGCCGATGGTTCAGCGTGGTGCGTGAAGTCGGCGCGCCGGAGGAGGTCGACGGACGTGGAGCCGAGGACGATTCAGGTTTGCTTTTTGGGGGCAGGCAGCGGGTTCGTGGAGCCGCTGAGCGCGGATCTCTTCCAGATCGAGGGGATTGACGGCGGGACGCTGTACCTGGTGGACATTGACGCGCAGCGGCTGGAACTGTCGAGCCGGCTGGCGGAGAAGATCGCGCAGCGGCTGGGGGGCGGCTGGCGGGTGGCGGCGACGACGGATCGGCGGGCGGCGCTCCAGGGGGCGGACTACGTCATCAACTGCATCGAAGTGAGTGGGCTGGAGACGGTGCGGTTCGACAATGACATTCCGCTGAAGTACGGCGTGTCGCAATGCATCGGGGACACGATCGGGCCAGGTGGGCTGTTCAAGCTGCTGCGGACCGCGCCGGTATGGATGGAGGTGCTGAACGATTGCGAAGCGCTCTGTCCGGACGCGTTGGTGCTGAACTACACGAACCCGATGAACATGATGTGCCTGGTGGCGGACCGGTGCGCGAGCATGGAGGTGGTCGGGCTGTGCCACTCGGTGCAGGGCACGAGCAAGCAGCTCAGCGAGTACGCGGCGATCCCGTACGAGGAGCTGGCGTGGGAGTGCGCGGGGATCAACCACCTGGCGTGGTTCACGAAGCTCGAGCACCGGGGGGCGGATGTTTACCCGCTGCTGCGCGAGCGGGTGATCAACCGCGGGGAGGTGTGGGAGAAGGACCCGGTGCGGTTCGACATGATGCTGCACTTCGGGGCGTTCGTGACGGAGTCGAGCGGGCACTTCTCGGAATACCTGCCGTACTACCGGAAGCGGGGGGCGCTGATCACGGAGTTCTGTCGTGACCGGTATCTGGGCGAGGAGGGGTTCTATGCCCGGGACTGGCCGACGTGGCGGCGGGAGGCGGACGAGCGACGGCAGCGGCTGATCAACGACGAGGAGGAGCTGAAGCTGGCCCGGAGCCACGAGTACGCCTCCTACATCATCCAGGCGTGCGAGACGGACCGGCCATACGTGATCCACGGCAACGTGCCGAACCGGGGGCTGATTGACAACCTGCCGGCGGGCGGATGCGTGGAGGTGGCGTGCCTGGTGGATGGCAACCGGATCCAGCCGACGCATTACGGGACATTGCCGCCGCAGTTGGCCGCACTTTGTCGATCGAACATGTCTGTTTTCGAGCTTGGCGCGCAGGCGGTGTTGGAGCGGAGCAAGGAGGCGGTGGTCCACGCGTTGTCGCTGGACCCCTTGACGGCGGCCGTCTGCAGCCTGGCGGAGATCCGGGCGATGGCGAACGAGCTTTTCGAGGCCGAGGCGGCGTACCTGCCGGAGATGCACTAGGGTAAAAACCTGGTAGATGTAGTCCGATAATCCTGGCGGCTTGGCGAAGGTCGGGGTGTGGATGGTCGATAGCACAGTGCCAGCTCTGCACCTTTTTCCGGGGGCGATGGATGGACGGACCGCTTCAGCAGCAACCCGCACCGCAGGTCTTGTCGACGGTGGTGTTGGATCACTCGCCGCACGGGATCATGGCGCTGCAATTGCAGCCGGCGGGCGCGGGGGAGCCGGGGGACTTTGTCTGCACGTTTGCGAACCCGGCGGCGCAGCGGCTGTTGCCGCGGGGGGGCGGGGGGCTCGTGGGTGCGACGCTGCGGGCGGTGACCGGAAGTGCTCACGAGGTTTTTCATGCGGAGTGCACGCGGGTGCTGGCGGAGCAGCGGCCGCTGTACTTCGACGTGCTGATGGACCCGGCGGACGGTTACCGGTGGTCGCGGGTGGCGGCGGTGCCGCTGGACGGGGCGACGCTGACGGTGACGCTGGAGGACGTGACGGAGCTGCGGGGGTCGCAGGAGCAGTTGAAGCGGCAGGCGCTGGTGTTGGACACGCTGTACGACGCGGTGTTCGTGCTGGACATGGACGGGACGATCATCGAGTGGACTGGGGGGGCGGAGCGGCTGTTCGGCTATCGGAAGCGGGAGGCGCTGGGGCTGAACTGGGCGATGCTGCACCTGGCGGACGATGCCGAGACGATCACGGCGTTCATCGCGGACACGTTGCGGGTGAGTGACGAGTGGCGCGGGGAGCTGGTGACGGTTTGTCGCGACGGCACGGAGCGGGTGGTCGAGACGGTGGCGGTGCCGCTGCGGGATGGTGACGGGCAGACGATCGCGATCGTGGGGGTGAGCCGGGACGTGACGTACCGCTCGCGGGCGGAGAACGAGCTGCGGCTGCACGCGGTGAAGCAGCACTCGCTGAACCTGGAGTTGGAAGCGCAGAAGAACGTGTTGCAGGAGCAGCAGCGCGAGCTGGAATCGATCAACCAGCAGTTGGCGGAGGCATCGAAGGAAGCGCGGTCGGCGAACGAGGCGAAGAGCGCTTTTCTGGCGAACATGAGCCACGAGATCCGGACGCCGATGACGGCGATCCTGGGGTACGCGGAACTGCTGGCGGAGTCGGGGCTGACGGCGGAGCAGCGGAAGTACGTGGCGACGGTGCAGCGCAACGGCGAGCACCTGCTGACGATCATCAACGACATCCTCGACCTGTCGAAGATCGAAGCGAACAAGATGACGGTCGAGCGGATCTGGATGTCGCCGACGCAGGTGGTGAGCGAGATCGAGCAGCTGATGCGGCCGCGGGCGGACGGGAAGGGCATCGGGCTGCGCGTGGACTTTGTTTACCCGCTGCCGGCGCAGATCCGTTCGGACCCGGTGCGGTTTCGGCAGGTGCTGATCAACCTGGTGGGGAACGCGGTGAAGTTCACCGAGTCGGGGTGCGTGACGATCCGGCTGCGGTACTTGGGCGGGGAGCTGTTGCGGGTGGACGTCGTGGACAGCGGGATCGGGATGACGCCGACGCAGGTGGAGCTGCTGTTCAAGCCGTTCACGCAGGTGGACGTGTCGCACGCGCGGCGGTTTGGCGGGACGGGGCTGGGGCTGACGATCTCGCGGCGGCTGACCGAGATGCTGGGGGGCGCGTTGACGGTCGACAGCGCGGCCGGCGCGGGGAGCACGTTCTCGTTCACGGTCGCGACGGGCCCGCTTGACGGGGTGGCGCTGTTGACGGGGGCGGCAGCGGCGGGTGAACGGGCGACGGCGCCGGAGGCGCTGCCGACGCTGCACGGGCGGATCCTGCTGGCGGAGGATGGGCCCGATAATCAGCGGCTGATCAGCGTGGTGTTACGGAAGGCGGGTTTGGATGTTGAGATCGCGGAGAACGGGCGGATTGCGTTCGAGAAGGTGGTGGCGGCGCACGCGAACGGGCAGCCGTATGACCTGGTGCTGATGGACATGCAGATGCCGGAGCTGGACGGGTATGCGGCGGCGCGGAAGTTGCGGGAGCATGGGGTGGGGCTGCCGATCATCGCGTTGACGGCGCACGCGATGGGGGGTGACCGGGAGAAGTGCATCGCGGCGGGTTGCAACGACTACGCCACGAAGCCGATCAACCGGGCGGCGCTGCTGGAGGCGTGCCGGATGTGGATGGGGGCGACGGGGAGCCCGGCGGCGGTGCGGGGGCGGCCGAGCGTGTAGGGTTGGGCGAGGACGCCCGGCACCCCCGCAAAGATGCGGCGGGGCGGGCCGAGCCCGCCTGATGATCTGACGCGTGGTGGTGGGCAAGAGCTACCGCTCGCCGCCACCCATGGCGCGCGGTACGGCTGGTGCTTATCCAGCGCTAAGTGATTGTCTTAAAGGGGCTCGGCGTAATCGTCGAGCACCGCGCGAATGGGCATCGCATTCGGCCACTATCAGCTTCCGTTACATCCCAACCTGGATAATATCCGATTCTCCGTGTCTATATCAGGGCGGTCAAGCAGCGTCATCGCCCCTGGTGGCATTCAATGCTGGATAGACTGTTGCCGGCAGCTGGCGGCCGCGGTATAAGAAGCTTGAGATACCTTAGGGCATCAGGTTGAAACAGGCTAGGGGCAAGCGTGCGGTACTTGGCAGTCGTAGCTCTTGTTGCGCTCGCCTCCTGTTCCGATAGGGACCCCATGGTCGACCCGATGCAATCCGAAGAATCGCTTGTGATCCGCACCGACTTCAGCGACGACGCGGCGTGGAACGAACTGA